>CALAEM010000035.1 GCA_937890985.1 uncultured Treponema sp.
GTTTTTCAAAAATTACATTTTTGAAAAACGTCGTCAATTTTTGAACCGTCCCGTGGATAAGTATTCGGTTAACAAATCTCCAAAGAGGCTTCGATAGTAACTTAATTGAAAAAATATTTTGTGGTACCATTTCGCATTTTAGAAGTTCCAAAGTATTTGCTTGCAAAATCAATATTCGCGTTTGAAGCGGGTATTTCGCTCAACGTCCGAAAACTTTTTCCGAAGTGTTGAACTAACCTTGTCCAAACGCTTTTGCGGTGCAGGGTGAGTTTTCCCAAAACCAACGGACTCATCGGTTGTGTGAGCTTTCAACAGAGTGAGCATTTCGAGCATTGCATAAGGATTGTATCCTGCGTCGTGCATAAGCGTAAGTGCCAACTTGTCGGCTTCAAATTCATGACTTTGCGAATAGCCTGAATTTACCATTGTGTTTAGCACTTCGTCAACCGCAGTGCTAAAATCATCTAAAAGCACATCCAGCTTGACAGCACTTGTCAAAGCCTTGCCAGTTTTCGCAACAGCATCTAGTGCCCGTGCGGACTTAATCGCCTTAACGCCGTGCCGCAGATGAATGTGTGCAATTTCGTGTGCAAGTATTGCGGAGATTGCATCTTCGGATTCTGCACATTTAAGAAGACCGCTCGAAACCAAAATATGCCCGCCCGAAGTTGCAAAAGCATTTAGTTCATCCGTTTTTAAGATTGCAACGTGATAGCCACCGTAAATTTCGGGCTTATCCGAATGCAACACCAACGTTTGGCAAATGCTATTCAAGTATTTTTCCATCGCGGCATTTCGCTCCAATGCATACTTCGATAAAATATTGGCGGCAACGGCTCGCCCCAAATAATATTCCTGACTCGGCGTAATCTCTTCATCGGCACGCAAAATTGCATCGCCTGCCTCACCGAGCGATTCAAGCGTCTTGTTTCCTGACTCTTTAAGCACTTGGTTAAAAAATGCACACGAGGAAAACAAACCCAACGACAATATTAAACAACAAAGTTTTTTCATAACTTCTCCAGTTATCGCTCCGTACTCATATTACGCTTTTGCATAAAGCGTTTTAATTCTGCGTCGCTAACACTCTTTTTCTCGACTTCATCAACCGCTGCGTAATTATACGATGCTTTTTTTTTGTACTGGCTTTCAATTTCTGCTGTGAAGCCTTTTCCTGCAAGTGCAATTTCATCTTGAGACGCATTTACGTTCGAGTTTTTTATAACCTGTTTTTTTGTCAAACCAGACAAGGCGACCCAGCCAGTTTTATTTCCTCCGATTGAAACTTTTGCGTACTTGCTGCTTTCATCGATGACGGTGATTTCGTCTCCATAGGATAATTCGGCAATTGTTGATGCAAAAAAACCTGTGCTTGACTTGACTTTCAAACTTTTCACGCAAACGTACATTTTTTTGGGTTTGTAAACTTGTGCCGAAAGTGAAACGGCAAGCAACAAACACCATACCGCAAAAAAAGCTTTTTTCATTTTAAGTTCTCCCGTTTGTTTTTGCTGTCGGTTTTTTTCCCAAAAAAGCCATATAAATAACGCTTGATTTTTCCGCTTGCCGTTTTTTCAAATTCATCGACCGCTTCAACTTTTTGGATTTTTGAGCGAGGGTTCACACGTGCATTCACAAAAAGTTTAATTTCATCCAAAAGTCGCTCTTGCACCGAAGATAAGTTTTCGCTGACAGCAGAGATTGCCGTATCAACTTTGTCCTTGATTGTTTGACTTTCCAAGCGAGCTTTTTCCTCAGCTTCGAACTTTTTGAGCTTTTCGTCATTGAATTGTATAATCGCGGTGAGCGATGAGTTTTCACCTTCGACCACAAGCGATTCACGCACAATTTCGTGCTGGTTTAGCACAAACTCAATGTCCTCAGGATAAATATTTTCACCGCTTGCATCCAAGATTACGCTCTTTAAGCGTCCGCGAATCGAAAGCCGTCCATTTTTTCCTTCCGAAAATAAGTCGCCCGTCCTGAAATATCCGTCTTCGGTGAACGCAGCCGCAGTTAGCTCAGGCGACTTGTAGTAACCTTGCATAACATTTTCGCCCTTCGCGACAAGCTCACCAACTCCTTCACTATTTTTGTCGATTATCTTTAGCTCGACACCATGAGCTGCAAAACCGATAGACCCTGGCTTTGTATTTCGCGGTCCAGAATACGCAAGAAGTGGCGAAGTTTCCGTCAAACCATAACCAATCGCATATGGAAAGCCTGCAATTTTCAAAAATTTTTCAATCTCAGTGTCAAGTTTCGAACCGCCCAAGCCAAAAAACTGAATGCGACCGCCAAGAGCTTTTTTGATTTTTGCACCAGCGATGCGATAAAATATCTTTTTGAAAAGCCATATTTTCAAAAGCTTTTTACGAAGTGGCGTTTTATTTAAAGCAGGCACAACTTGGCTTTTGTAAATCTTTTCCATAATGAGCGGCACCGCCAGCATTATGTTCGGACGAACCAATTTCAACGTCGGCATCAAAATACTCGGAATGGGCGGCCCCGCAAGGTACACAATGCGAGCACCGTTCATAAACATCATCAAAAAGCCGACAGTAAACTCGTACACATGTGCGAGCGGCAAAATCGACAGCGTTACATCGTACTTGTAAACGCGATAGCAATATTGTCCAGAAACTGCGTTTGAGATCAAGTTGCGATTGGTCAGCACAACTCCTTTCGAGCGTCCAGTTGTACCCGACGTATAAATAATCGTGCTGACATCATCTTCTGTCGCGACATAAGTATTTTCAAACAGGGCATTCTCTAGTGAATAATTTTCCGGAAGCTGCACCTTTGAGCGAACCACCGAAAAATTGTCCAGCAAAATAACAGTTTCAACGTTTTCAGGAGCCTTATTCAAAACGTTACTGCCTATAAACAAAAACTTCGCTTCCGCGTGTTCTAGCGAACTACGCACTTCCTCGGAATTAAAGTCCGGCAAAAGTGGCACCGCAATTCCGCCGTACGTTACAATCGCTAAATACGCTATAATCCAACTCGGTGAATTTCGGGCGAAAATACCCACCGTCGCCCCGCGTTCAACGCCCAAAGCATGCATTAATGCTTGCGTTTCGGTAATCTTTTGACACACCTGTGCATAGGTTAGCGGCACTTCATCGGGGAAACCGCAACACGCACGTGACGCAAACCGTTTCAGTGAATTCTTCACAACGGCTTGAAATGTATATATGCCTAACTCTTTCTTTGTTTGCACAAATCACCTCTACCTGATAATAATAGACAGGAAACGATAGCAAAGGTTTCATAAAAATTCAAGCCCAACCCAACTATTTTTCTCATTACTATAAATCTTTCCAGAGTTTTTTGGATTTGTAAACGGTCGAGCTTTTTGGCTTTTTACGTCGCGAAAGTTTTATCGTAAGGCTTCACAGTTTTTAGGTCAAACCTAAATTAAATGAGCCTTCTGAAAATGCTTAAACGCATTTATTTTAAGCTTTTGGGAAAACATCCGTCGAGCGAATTAAGCCACTAAAACGCGACGGCTTAAGCTAAGGAGCGTATTCCTAAAAAGTACTGGTACATGATGGCAACCTAAAAATCTGCAACGATTTTTAGGTTGCCTGTGAGTTGAACTTTCGGTTAATGAGTGATAAAACGATGGGAAGATGAGCAAATTTCGAAAGATGGCGAGAATGACGCGGTTATTTTCGATGTATAAAAAGCCCCTGTCAAGCTTTGGGATTGAAGGGGCTAAATTTATGGTTGCGTTTTCGGTTATTTTCCCGAAATGGTAACGCCCGTTGAATGAATCCACGGAACAATCGAGTTTCCATAATCGACGCGTTCTTTTGAAAGTGCGATAATGTCGGTGAGGACTTTAACTGCATTTCCTGCAATCATAGTTTCCGACAACGGTTGAACGATTTTGCCGTTTTCTATTAGGTACGAGTTTTTTGCAATGCCCGAAAAGTCGCCGTTCGACGCGGGGCTTCCACCAGAAAATCTTCCGAGGAGAATGCCTTTTTTTACGTTTGCAATCATATCGGCTTTGCTTGTAGTGCCGCCTTCCAGAATGATGCCGTCGCCGCCTGAAATACAGCGTGCTTTGCCAGTTTTTTTCGAGCCATAAAAACTCAATATAAAGTCTTTCAAAACGCCCTTGTCGATGAGCGTTGTGTTTTCGGCTTTAAACCCGTCATCAGTGTATAAATTTTCGATTTCGATGCCCGGCTTTCGCGGATGAGAGTGAAGAGTAAAAAGCGGCGACAAAACTTTCTGCCCGAGTTTATCTTTCCAGATGGATGTGCCTGTGATAAGCGGCATATCGCTCATAAAAAGTCCTGTGATTGTGTCGATAAAATCAGTCACGCTTGTCGGCGTGATAATTATGTCGCCAACGAAAGAACCCGAAAGCGGTTTTGTGTTTGTTTGCTCGCAGTTTTGCCTCATTATCTCGTCAAGGTTGCCCCAGTCTTTCAGCGGGACGCTCAAGTCCAAGTGCCCAGCTCCGCTGTAGTTAAAGCTACTTGTGCCGTGTGAATCTTTTGCGAAAAACATCGCACTGAACGAGTACGAGCCGCAATTTTCTGTAAAGCGGACACCGTTTGAGTTTGCATAGTTTCTCTCGCTGCGTGTAAAATCCAAAATGCATTGGTTAAGCTGCAAAGTTGGATACGTTTTTTTTGTGTATTCGAGAAACTCTTGCAAGCGTTCATACATCTTTTCGTTATTGGGTTCTGTATCGCCGATAGAAAAAGTTTCCGCCTTTTGCATCGGGGAAATATCGTTGCCGTCATCTTTTTCGGAAGCCTTTGAAAGTGCAACCGCTTTGGCAGCGTTTTCTTTGATTGCAGCTTCGCTCACATCGTTGCCCAAAATAAAGCCTTCGCGTGTGTCAATGAATGAAGTCATCCTCGCTGAAATGTTTGCAGTACTTCGATACAAGCTCAACTTTCCAGAATCAATATTCATTTCGCTTTTGACGCTTTTGTTCACATGTGCAATCGCTTTGTCTGCACCAGCTTTTTTTAACTCATCCAGGATAAATTCACAGGTGTTCATTCCGTTATGTGTACTCATTAGTTTCGTCCTCCTACACCGATTTTGCACTTAATTGCGGGGCCCCCCATTCCGACATTGATGAGTTGTTTTTTTCCACACCAACCTGAATTGCTCCAACTCATATCGTCGCTTACCATAGTAACGGTTTTGAGCATATCGAATGCAACACCAGCGATGGTACAGTCGCGGATAGCTTTGCCGAGCTTTCCGTTTTTGATTTCGTAACCCAAGACAACACCAAACATAAACTCGCTTGTTGAGTCGGCTTGTCCGTTTGATGAGCGGACAAAATAGTAACCGTTTTCGATGCTGGCAATCATGTCCGCAAGTTTATCCTTGCCTGGAAGAATTGCCGTGTTACGCATACGGACGAGCGGTTCGTCTGAAAATTCGTTTGCACGAGCGTTTCCTGTCGGGTTGACTTTGAAAAGACCAGCCGACTGCTTGTTGTGCATATACGCGTTTAAAATCCCGTCTTTTATAATCACAGCGTCTTTTGCGGCAACGCCTTCATCGTCAATCCAAATCGGAACGGGACAAAGTTTGCCATTGTATTCGTAGGCAAAGTCAACGAGCGTTACAAGCGGCGTTGCGACAGGCTTATTCATAAAGTCGGCAGCAATTGAGCCTGACATAACAAAGTCTGATTCTGTTGTATGCCCGATAGCTTCGTGGGCTAAAATACCAGCAAGGTCAGGGCCCAAAACTACGTCGTGGATGCCGGGCTTCGCATAAACGCCTTCCGCCTTTTTCTTTAAGTTTTCCACAACGGTGTCGATTTTCGCATAGTATTCAGAAGGCTTATGGAACAAGTCGCGGAACTGACCGAGACCGCCAAACACGTCGTATAAATCAATAGGCTCACCGCCTGCAAGCAACTCAAAGCGCATCGAAAGATTCGCACGCGGAACAAAACTATACGCGTCGGCTTTGTCGGAGGTTATGAGAGTACGCTCGGTTCCATTTGTAGAAATGCTAAAAGTGCGCGACTGAAGCTCAGGATACTTTTTCGCTGTGTAGGCTTCGAGGTCTTTTACGAACTCAATCATCTCTTTTTGGTCGGCATCTTTTGCGGCATCAAACTTTCCGTGAACGCCCTGCCCTGTAAACGCCGGCAAGTCCTTTTGAGCGGTTCCAGCTTTTTTTGCAAGAAACCGAACATTTTCGGTTGCAAGTTTTACCGCGGAGGAAATCGCTTCATCGGTTTTTTCGGGCGTTGAAGCAAAACCCCAGACGCCGTCCTTAAATGCACGCGCAGAAACGCCACCAGTTTTGGTTTGTACGTTACGCAAAATGTCGCCGTTTAGCGATACAACAGCTGCAGCCGTATTTTCCTGAACACGCAGCTCCGTGTACTCCGAAAATAATGAAGCATGCCGCGATAATTTTTCATATCTCATATATACTCCTAAAAAGTTTCGTCGAGGAAATCTACATTTCCAAAACTATTATATTAAAGGCGAATGCGGTAAGACCGACAGTTTTAATACTCGCCAGCTTTGAGTTTAATCTCAAAAAACGCTTCGCCGTTGATGTCTTTGTAAATCGAGACGAGGTTGAGTTTATCCTCCCGCATAATATCAATTGCAGGGTTTTTTTTCAGCTGCTGTACCCAAATCTCTTTTTGCGTATTCTGGAGAAAAAGACGCTGCTGTTCGGCAACGTTTTTCTTGGTAACACCCTTGAGTGAATAGATGTAGTACATCGTGTTTTCAGCTTCGTTAAACTTTACCGAATCAAGACTTGTTATTTGGTCAATTTCCAAAGGGCATTGCTCATTCAGGGCATCTGCGACAAGCGTGTATTTGTTTTCCGCCATTGAGTCCGAACCAGCCTGTGCTTTTTCGCTTTTCGCGACCGTTGCACATGAAACCAAGCTCAGAACACAAAATAATGAAACCAAGCTTCGGATAAAGATTTTTTTTGCATAATTCATAAAATACTCCTTAGCGTTGAAATGCGTTCAACGCTTTGCCTACAATAACAAAATAGCCCAAATTTGTCAATAGTGCAGGCAAAAAAAATTGTTCTCTCAAGAATTTAATTTATTTTCCGAAACAGATAATAATGCGTAATTTTTTTATATTTATTTTTATATTGATGTGCTGCGTGCCGCTTGCCGCTGCCGAAATTCTCAAAGCGGGTGTCAACCCAGTTTTTCCGAGTGCGTTATTTATCGCAAACAGTGATAAATTTACCGACTCAACTTCTGGTTATGACGTGCAAACCTTTGCCGAATATGAAGCTGCTCAACAAATGGCGGTCAGTCGTTTGCAGTCGGTTTTACTCAACAACGATTTAGTCGGCATTTACGGGAAACCGAATGCTTACACAATGGGCGTGCTTGGGCGGTACAAACTTGAAGAGCTTGACCCAATCGTTGAAAGTTATGTGAAAATGTACGATGACGCAAATGGCGAGCGAGGCGTGATTCCAGTGCTTTACATTATTTACGGCACGTGCTTTCCAGGAGGCGACATCGGCTTGATGTATGAGTCGACAGTGAAACGCTATGTCGAATACGCAGCTGAGCGCGGCTGGTACGTTTTTCTTGATCACCAAATCGGACGCTTCAGTGTAAAAAATGCAATGAACGCACTTTTGCCATTTTTGAAATATCCCAATGTGCATCTCGCGATTGACCCTGAGTGGCACACAACAAAACCTATGAGGGAAATAGGCTCGGTTACAGCTGAAGATATAAATATGGCTCAACAGATGATGCAGGATTATATGAAAGCCCACGGCATAACAGACCGCCGTTTTTTTGTGATTCACCAGTTTAACGCCGTGATGATTTCCAATCGAAGTGCCGTAAAAAGCAATTACGAAAAAGTTCAGCTTATTCATTGCTCCGACGGTCATGGCAGCCCGCACTTAAAACGGCAAACCTACGCCTACAATGCGACGGCAACGAACATTCCGCTCAAGTCGTTTAAGCTTTTTACCAAGCCGACCGTCGCTGGTGCTGGCTACGACATTCCGATTATGACGCCAGCAGAAGTGCTTCAACTGCAACCGCGCCCGTATTTTATAATGTACCAATAATGCAAAATTTATAAAAGACAATTAAACCACGGAATTTGTAAACGGTTAAGCTTTTTTGAGTTTTA
The DNA here is from genome assembly GCA_937890985.1 of uncultured Treponema sp. GTDB lineage: Bacteria > Spirochaetota > Spirochaetia > Treponematales > Treponemataceae > Treponema_B. The sequence continues at coordinate 8,145 of CALAEM010000035.1, forward strand.
CGCTTCGAGCCTAATTCGCAATCGACGCACACCTCAAAACACAAAACTTTTGCGGTTTCCGTCAATGAGCGGTGTGCGTTGCCTAAACCACGAAAAGTTTTTTCCCGCACGGAAGTGCTTCATAGTGTTACAAAGACAGCGTTATGGATTTAACGCAGCCGTTATTTTGTTTTTGTGAAAACTTGCAAGGTAATGGGCAACAAGGACGTTGCCCATTACCTTGCTTTTAGCGTGTCGTAAACTGCACTGGAACATGATGGACGGCAACCGGCGACATCCCCGCCAAGGACGGCGGGCAGATAAAACAACAACGAGTTTTTCGAACGAAAAACTCGAAGTTCAAAAATTGGCAAGGATGCCAATTTTTGAACCGCATCCTTGTCAGCTTGTGGCACAGGATGGGCAACTAAAAATCCGCCAAGCGGATTTTTAGATGCCACATCGGTTGCACATTCGGTGAATGGAGACGATGACAAATAAAAGGGGCGAGGATTTTTGGTGAAGTTTATTTTTGGAAAACTGTGAGACTTTACATTTATCGATTTTTAAGTAATATGAAAATTCGGAGGCAAAGATGGAATTGATTCCTAATCGCTCGTTGAGCGGATTGTACGTACTTTTGGATTGTGCGTTTTTGGCGTTGCTCGCGTTTTATTTTTTTAAGAGCAAGCGGTATATTCCGCTGTTGGTTGGTGTACTCGGAGGCTTGCTGTATTTTGCGGTGGATTACGGCTGCTTTTATTTGCTGCTCGGAACGCGCAAGGTGGTCGGTGCAAATACTTTTTGGTTTTTGCTTTGGCTGAGTATGAGTTACGGTTTTACAAATATGGCTTGGATGTGGCTTTGGTTTGCTGAGCCGAAAAATCGCTTGGAGTTTTCGCTTTTGATTATCGTGTGGTGGTTTTCAGCTGCCGTTATTGCGAACGGAGCTGGGGCATCATTTCCTGCAATCACAATTCAGCGAGGCACTGGTGGCTATCACTGGATTATGGCTGTGTTTTTGTTTGCAGGTTATGCGTTGTTAATCATAAAAAATTTGTCGGCAAAAACTAGCGATGAGAAGGTTCCGCTTTGGAGCATTTTGGCGGTTGGGCTTTTGATTCAGTTTGCTTGGGAGTCGGTTCTGCTGATAACGGGCATCCGAAGTGCGGGACTTCGCACCTTGATTGTTGATTCGTTGATGGAAACGAACTTGGGTGCACCGTATATGTATTTGATTTACACAGCAGTTTCAAAGCGTAAAAAGCAATAACGCTTGTTATCGCAAAGGTAAACATTGCAGCGAAAGCTTAAGGTTAACTGGATTATGTAAGCCAGTGAAGCCAATGAAAAGTTGCATAACAGATGCCTATTGCAAAGCTGGCAGCCGACAAAAGCAAAAGCTCGGACGCATACATTAAGCGGATGGTTTTGCGGACATCGGCTGCTTCTGGTTCACGAACAGCGTCGCCAATAGTTTTTTTTTCGACAAGTTTGCCAAAATACCGATGAGCACCGCCGAGTTGCACGCCTAAAAGTCCAGCGATGACGCTTTCGGTTTGGGCGGAATTCGGGCTAAGGTGATTAAAGCGGTCTCGCTTGAAAATAGCCAGCCCGCGTTTGCGGTCGGCAGGTGAAAAAGTTTGGCGAAACACGCGGGCTGCTGCCAAAAATAACAATGCCGAAAGTCTACTCGGCAAGAAGTTTGCCACGTCGTCCGTTTTCGCGGCGGCATATCCGAAGTCCTTGTAACGCTCGTTGTTGTAGCCTATCATTGAGTCAAGCGTATTTATTTGCTTGAAAGCGATGCCTCCGACAGCCCCAAAAAGCAAAAGATAAACAAGCGGTGCAATCACACCGTCGTTGGTATTTTCCGCAACTGTTTCGATGCAAGCTTTGTAAATTTCGGCTTCGCTTAAATCGGCGGTATCGCGGCCTACAATGTTCGAAAGCTGTTTCCGTCCCGCAGTGAGATTTTTCGATAAGGCTTTTAGCACCTTTGTCGCTTCGTAATCAAGCGAGCGGGCAGCAATGCATGTTGTCGCGATAAAAACCTCAACGGCGAAATGCAGCCATGCGTGCGATTTCAAAAAGTGAAGCAGTAAAAAAGTTAAACCGCTTGACAGAAAAATATTGAAGGCAGTAATCACAAAACCGCACAGTCGAAGCCCTCTTGCAGAAGCAACAAAACGGCGGATACATTTTTCTTCGAGCGAAATCAGTCGCCCCATAAATTTCACTGGATGCGGAAACCAATACGGGTCGCCGACAAAAAAGTCCAAAACGACGGCACACAAAACCACTGCAACGCGCAAACCCACAAAACAAATAATCGACATAAAAACCTGAGTGAGCAATGTTACGTGAAACGGTTCGGCTTGTCAAGGCGTGAGTCTTTTTGCGACTTCGAGTTGGGCAGATTTTGCAAACTAGCTTTTGCTAAAAACTACACTAGCCTAAAAGACTGCATCGCCAAAATTGTCAGACGCTATTTTTGATGTGTTTTGACGTAAGAAAAGACCTTGCGAACAATTTCCGAAGCATATCCCAACGGAGCATTTCGGATTTTTTCCTCTTCTGCTGCAACTTTTGTGAAAAGACCGTCCAAAGCTTTCTCCGTCGTAAAACGCCCCAAATCGGCAGTAACGGCAGGCATTGGTTCCGGTTGTCCTAAAATCTTCGCAGACAAGTTTACAGGCTTTGCAACTGTATCATAAGCCGTTACCAGCTTTTTCCACGCCTTGTTTGCAGACACGTCCATAATAAAAGGCGAATTAAGGCAGGCTTGCATTTTTGGCAAAAAGAGTTGAACCAGCTTTTCATAAGTTTTATCGTGCAGATAATTCGTGCAAGCATTTTTCTCACCGAACACAATCTTCAACGCATCTGTGATTGTCATTTCAGAAATCGCACTTGCAAAAATCGGAGCAACTTCCTTCGCAGCTTTCTCTGCACTTCGATTCACTCGCAAAATCACGTCGTCTAGCAAGGCTTGCCCGAACGGAATTTTCGAAAGGTTCTCCACAATCACATTTGCTTCTGGTGGCAGCAAAATTTTCAGCAATTCGTTTTTGTAATAACCGTCTTGCTTTCCCAATGCGTCGGAAGCCGCAGCCGCCCCGATGTTCATTGCAGCTTTGAAAGCAGACGCAGCTTCACCGTCGGTAATGCCTGCCCCGCCACCGACAGTTCCCAAAAGAGCATCAAGCGTCTCACACGAAGTGAAAGCACTTGCCAACACAATAATAATGCAGATTTTTAAGATATGTTTCATAAGGAATAGCAGGGAGAGGATTCGAACCTCCGACCTCCGGGTTATGAGCCCGACGAGCTGCCAACTGCTCTACCCTGCGATGCGGAAGCAATAATATCAAAATTGGACAAAAAAGTCAAGCCTATTTGCATAAAAATATTTTTAAATTTTTGTAAACGAGAATTCTTGCTTCCATTTCTTGCCGACTTTCAAGCCCTTGCAGGCTTTTCAAAATTCTGCTATGCTTGGAGTATGTACTCGACAAAAACAGCCTTGCTTTACGACTTCGATAAAACTCTTTGCACAAAAGATATGCAGGAATACACGTTTATTCCGAAGTTGCACATGACGGCATCCGAGTTTTGGACTGAAGCAACAAAGCTTGCAAACGAAACAAAGATGGATAGGATTTTAGCATATATGTACCTCATGCTTGAAAAAGCCAAAACCGAGCAAATAAGCATCAGGCGTGAGGACTTCGTCGCTTTGGGGCATCACTTGGAATTTTTTCCCGGAGTTGAAACTTGGTTCAAAAGAATTAATGAATTTGCCGCAACCTTGGGCGTGCAAGTTGAGCATTATATTATCTCTTCTGGTTTATACGAAATTATTGAAGGCTCAAAAATTATGCAGTATTTCCGCAAGGTTTTCGCCTGCGAATTTTTATACGACAAAAACAACGCCGCTTGCTGGGCAAAAAACGCAGTGAACTACACGACGAAAACGCAGTTTTTGTTCCGCATCAGCAAAGGTGCTTTGGACATTTCTGACGACACAAAGGTCAACAGTGCAGTTCCCGATGAAAACCTGCTCGCCGTGCCTTTCCGCAATATGATTTACATCGGCGACGGCGTTACCGACATCCCTTGCATGACGCTTGTAAAATCCCACGGTGGCTATTCAATCGCGGTTTACCAAAACGACAACACCGACACGGCAAACGCCCTCCTCAAAGACAAACGCGTCGACTTTATTTTTCCAGCTGACTACCGTGCGAACTCGCCAATCGAGCTAACCGTGCAAAACGCTCTCCGCAAAATGAAGCTCGAAACTGAGCTGAAAAGCCACTCCGAGCAATTACGCCAAAATTTAGCTTTTACGGCTTTTCGGCAATAATCCTTTTCACCGAAGATTTTGCAAATTAAAGAAATAACTGTTTTTTGCCGAAAAGGATAAAGGCTGTCCCTAAAAGTCATTTGCGTTTTTAGAGATAACCGTCGAGTTTCAATTCAAGTTTTATCTGTGGCTTCGGTTGAAATATCGTGGATTAAATTTTCAGGTGAGTATACAAAATTTTAGTTTTTTGGAGCTTTCCTATTGATAAAATTTTTGTTTTGTAGTAAGATATTGCGGTTATCAGGGGGCATTTTGTGTCAAGGGTTAGAGGCTATAAAAAAGCGGAAAGTAGATTTGTTAAAACGGTCGGAAATTTTTTCAAGGCAATAGGACGCGGCATTGCAGGCGGATTTTCTAGATTTGTTGCTTTTTTCCGACGAAAAATGACCATTATGATTGTGCCACACTCACAACAAAAATCGCTCAATTTTCAAGTCAGTATTTTATCGCTGTTCTGCTCGGGCTTTTTATTTTTGGGCATTTTAGGAACCTTTATCTGGCTTTCAACCGAAACCTTTGCCGCTTCTGGTAAGCTGGCAACCTTGAAACAAGAATCCCAAAAAACACAAGCTAGCTTGGAGCTGTTGAAAAACGAAACTTCCGACTTGCTGAAAAGTGCGAAAAACTTCCGAGAAACACTTTCTGGCACTTTGACCTCGTTAGGCTTGCAATCGGTTATGTCCGACAGTGCTGGCTTACAGGACAACAGTGACCTTTCTCTTCTTTTCGCAGTGCCTGATGCCAACACAAACACGGACGTACTCGCGGTAAAAAACCTTTCGAACTATCTCAGCGATGTTATCCAGCCAGTTCAGGAAATGGGCAAAGTTCTTGAAACGCAAGCTGCTTTTGTTTCAGACATTCCGAGCTTGTGGCCGATTAAAGGCGGATACGGTTACGTTACAATGCGTTTCGGACAAAACCGCCATCCGTTTACACAGCAATGGTACATTCACACAGGAATTGACCTTGCAACAGGTTCGTCAGGCTCCCCGATTATTGCGACGGCAGATGGGCAGGTTGTTACAGTCGAGTACGATTCTGGTTGGGGCAATTACGTTATTATCAAGCACAAACACGGCTTTTACACCCGATACGCACACTTGCAGTCGTTCTCAGTTCAGCGTGGGCAAAATGTCCAGCAGGGACAGGTGATTGGGTATTTGGGAAACACTGGTATTTCGACGGGGCCACACTTGCACTATGAGGTGCATATTGGTGCGGATATTGTTGACCCAGCTCAGTACCTAAATATCAAAAAGCGATAATCCGATGCAGAAATTTCAAAACCGCAATTCGGGACTTTTAAACAAACTATCAAGCGAGAAACTTTTATGAAGCGATATATCGATGATATTGCGGTGAATACTATTGTCGGCGAAGGTTCCTTTGTTGCCGGCAATGTGAACTCCGTGGGATTTACAAAAATCGACGGTGATGTCAAGGGCAACATCGTGAGCAAGGGGCGTGTTACTATTTCGCAAAACGCCCGCGTAAAGGGCAACGTTCGAGGAACTGCCGTCATCGTCGGCGGCATAGTCAACGGCGACATTATCGCACCAGAGAGCGTTCACCTTTCCTCGACAGCCGTTGTTTTAGGCACAATCGTAACAAAACACCTGATTATGGAAGAAGGCGTTTTGTTCTCTGGCTTTTGCTATGCTGTAAATAACGCAGCTGGCTTCGAGGACGCAGAAAGCTCCTATAAAAACAAGCGCGTCGTCGAAAGTGCCGCTTCACGATATCGATAAATCGTTGACTTCACGCTAAAAATCAAGTTTCCTAAAAACGACCAAACTTTCAAACTAAATTTTTGCTTTATTGGCAAACTTTTTTGTAGCTTGTAAACGATAAAGCTTATCCACAGGACGGTTCAAGAATGTACCTCCGTGTACATTCTTGAACTTTGAGTTTGCTGACG
>CALAEM010000036.1 GCA_937890985.1 uncultured Treponema sp.
AACTGCCCGCTAACGCAAACGTCGTTAGTCTTTTGTACACCGCCATCCTTGGCGGGGATGTCGCCGCTTGCCGTCCTACCTTTATAGAAAGCAATGACCGAATACCACCAAGTCAATTTACAGTAATTAAGTATGCAAATATTTTAAATTGACCTGCGTCCTTTCACATTCTTAAACGTAGAGTTTTTATGAAAGCGTCTCAAAATACACTTTGCATTTTGAGATGCTTTCAACCTTAAGTTTTGGGCTATGCTCAAAACTGTTTGCTTACGCAAACGCAGTGGGTCTTTTGTACCGCGTTTGTTATTCGGTGATATTCAACCAGCTTTCATAGCGGAGACGCGAAATTTCACCAGCTTGAACGCGTCGCAATATTTCGCACGATTTTTCGCTTTTGTGCGAACACGATAGTCCGAATTTGCATTTACCGACGGCGGTTTCCATTTCTGGGAAGTAAAGTGCCGCAGCGTCTTTGTCAACGCCATACAACGAAAAGTTTTTTATCCCTGGCGTGTCAATTATGTTGAGCGAAATTGGCGAGTCGTTGACATATGTTTTTATGCGGTAAAAGCTGCCGCACGTCGTGGTGTGGCTGCCTTTGTTGTATTTTGCAGAAACCTCGCCGGTCATCAATTTCAAGTCTGGTGTAATGCCATTCAAAAAACTCGACTTTCCAACGCCAGACTGCCCGGTGAGGCAGACGGTTTTGTTAGCAAGTGCTGCTAGCAATTCTGGAATTCCTTCACCAGAGTGGGCAGAAATTTCAAAAACCGAATATTTCAGTCGCCGCCATTCAGCGGTATGTTCGCGGACTTTCTCTGAAGCCGCAATATCGATTTTGTTCATAACTATGCAAGCTGGAATATTTTGTGAGGCGGCTTGCACCAAAACGCGGTCAACAAAAATCGGACGGAAAGGTGGCGTGTCTGGAGTTGTCATACACAAAACGAGGTCAACGTTCGCCGCTAGAATTTGCGGTGTACTAGTTTTTTCGTTCAAGCGTGCAAAAAAATTTTTCCGTGGCTCAAGGCTCAAAATGCGGGCTTCGCCGTGTGCGTCAGGCTCAACCTGCACAAAGTCCCCTGGTGCAATCGGGTTGTGGTATTTTGTTTCCTGCTCCAAAATTTTGCCCTTTATGGTGCAAAGCCTTTCGGTGCCGTCTTCGCAGGCAACGTTAAAAATATTGTTCGTGCCACGCAAAACGAGTCCACGCATTATAGCACGCCTCCAAATTGCAAACGATAACGCTCAGCAACTTTTTGGTATCTCTCATTTTCAGCTTTCGTTTCTGCTTTGGTCACAAATAAAAAAGACTCATTCTCTTTGCATTCTGCATTTGCAACTGGAACCACGCGCAGTATTTGCTCGGTAACTCCATTGAGCGATTCGATAATATTTACACGTCCAGCACTTACTCGCTTGAAAGCGTCTTCGATTATCAAAAAGTGCGTGCAAGCCAACACCAAACAATCCGCCCCTTCGTTCACACAAAAATCAATCACGGGTTTTACAGCTTGGTCTTTTTCCGCTTCGCTTGCAAATAAAAGTCCGTGCTCGATTTTGTGAATCAAGTCTTGCTCTGCCTTGAGAATAAACCTTTCTGGTGAAGAAAATTTTTTGATTAAGTTTGCCGTGTACGCATCGCCAACGGATTTTTCGCTGGCGATTAAAACTATCTTGTCCAGTTTTGTTTTTTCTGCCGCAACTTTTACAGCTGGTACGGTACCGACATACGGCAAGGCAAACTGCTTGCGAAGTACGTCCAACGCCGCAACAGAAAGCGTGTTGCAAGCCACGATAATAAGTTCAGGCTGAAAACGCTCAATTATTTTTTGTACCGTTCTGATGGCAATCTCTTGAAGCTCCGCCGTTGTTTTTGTCCCATAAGGAAAGTTAGCCGTATCGGCAACATACACAGCTTGAGCATTTTTTTCTCGCTCACGAAGATGCTCTAAATAAGGCAAGCCCCCGATTCCCGAATCGATAAAAGCATATTGTACATGCATTGCAAGTATCATAGCTTTTTGCAAAAAATCTTGCAAGGGGCTACACGCCGAGTAGTGAAGCACAGAAACCGACAGCAAGCGGGATAGCAATGTTATCAAGGTTTTTTAACGGAAGCACTTCGACGACTGTCGCAAGCAAGGCAAGTATTAACGCAGATAAAAAATTATGCAAGGTAAAATAGCTCGACACAAAAACCGCGACAAAACAAGCCGCACTTCCAGCGAATGTTTTTTTGGTAACGAGCTTAAAATGCCGATTGCCGTGTATTTTACCGACGAGGCTTGCAAGTCCATCGCCGAAAGTTAACGCGAAAATAGCAACCGTTGAAGCTGGCGTTTTAAAAAGCATCAATGAAAGTAAAATGCCTACACCCAAAGTAACTGGTCCCAAAACAAACTTGCCCTCGTCGGCTTGCCGACTCGCGATTTGCGTAACACGAGAAACCAGCGGAACTTGCACCCCTTGCAAACGCAACACCTCGCAAATGCTATAAACCACAACGCCACCCGCAACAAGCCCCAAAGTCAGCCCATACCAAAATCTTGCAAGCAACACCGTCAAAGCCGCAGATATGTGGATAGATTTGCGAACCAGCTCCTTTACTAAATCATTTACTGTCGCGTTTTGCGAAATTTTTCGATACCTGAATTCCTCTAAATTGCACACGGTAACTCGCCCAAATATAAAACAAGGTACGCGTCTTTCGTTACGCAAAAGATACCGCTTTTATTTTGTGCATTTAAGTTCATTAACCGAGCGTGCAACCGATGTGGTACATTAAAATCTGAAGGGATTTTAATGTACCTATCATGTGCAAAAACTGAGTTTCATTTGCGAAGCGGTGAACTCTGAGTAATCTCAACGCAACTTTACCGCTATGTTTAAAGCGAAGAATAATGCGAAAATTTAAAAAAATTTTCGCAAAAAGTTTTCGCTTCGAATTTTAAGCTCATTCGCGAGTTAAAGCTCAAAACAAATCCGCCTTCCTCGTTGAAAAAAGATAAATTCTTATGTTTTATTTTTTTGAATCGTGAGGCGATTTTAAATTGACTTGTTGCATCCCCGTTGAATAATCCAAATTTTTATTGTAAAATTTAGCGATATGATGCAAATTAAAAAACAAAAATTTGGAGTGCTTTCAGATGGTCGCGAAATTTCGCTTTTTACGCTTGACAATGGAACAATGTGCGTTTCGGTTACGAATTATGGGGCGTGCATTACGGCGATTTTGCTGCCGACGAAAAACGGGATTGGGTTTGATGACGTGGTTCTGGGGTATTCAACACTCAATGGCTACATCGATAATCAGTCGCACTTCGGAAGCACTATCGGACGTGTTGCAGGAAGGATTGCCAACGCGAAGATAAACGTCAACGGCGTTGAATACCTTCTCACGCAAAATGAAGGCAAGAATTGTTTGCACGGCGGTTTTCCGTCTTTCGATAAACAGATTTGGCACGCAACCGAAAATGTAACTGATGATAATGCGACGGTTTTTTTGGAGCGTTACAGTCCTTCAGGCGAGCAGGGTTTTCCTGGCGGTTTGCAGCTTTTGCTTTCATACACTCTGACTGCCGACAACGAAATTGTTTTGCGGTATTATGCAAAAACCGACAAAACCACGCCGATTAATTTGACAAACCACACGTACTTTAACTTAAATCCTGCTGACGTCCAAGCTGGCGGAAACTATGTTACGGTACTCAATCATGAGCTTTTGATTCCTGCCGAAGAGTATCTTGAAACGGACTCAAAGCTAATTCCAACAGGCAAAATCTTGCCAGTGGACGATACGATGTATGACTTTACAAAGCCGACAATCTTAAGCGAGCGTATAGACGCAGCAAGTAAGACGGCAGGCTTGGATACGAGCTTTGTTGTGAAAAAGGATATCGACAGTTATAAAGCACTTGCCTGTGTGCTTCACGAGCCAGTTACTGGACGAATGCTTCGGGTGTACTCTACTCAACCAGCTTTGACCGTTTATACCGCGAATCAATTACAGGGACATTTCGGAAAAAACGGCAACCGCTACGACCGCTTTTCGGGCATCTGTTTAGAAAGTCAAGGTTTTCCAGATAGTCCCAATCATAAAAACTTTCCGCCGATACTTTTGCACCCAGAGCAAATTTACAATCAGGAAACTATCTGGTACTTTACGTTTTAGGCTAAAGTTAAGCTTTTGCCACAAATAAAAAAGGATGCCTCGTCAAGGGCATCCTTTTTGTGTTTTTCGCCAGCCGATAGAGCTAGATTGCCGACGTGTACTTAACACCGAGCTTGATTGCAAGCTTTTCAAGCATATCGGTTGTCATTGTTGCCAAGTCGTAAGTCGGATTCCATCCCCATTCCTTTCGTGCAACCGAATCATCAAGCGAGTTCGGCCACGAGTCAGCAATCGATTGGCGGATTGGGTCAACGTCGTAACTCATCTTGAAGTCGGGAATGTGCTTTTTGATTTCGGCGGCAATCGTTTCTGGTGCAAAACTCATCGCCGTGATATTGAATGCATTTCTGTGTTGAAGTTTAGAAGCGTCTGCCTCAAGCAAAGTTGTGATAGCATTCAATGCATCAGGGAGGTACATCATATCCATCAATGAACCTTCCTTTATGAAACACTTATAAGCATGGTTCTTCAAAGCTTCATAGTAGATATCGACAGCGTAGTCGGTTGTGCCACCGCCTGGCAGCGTTTCATAAGAAATCAATCCAGGGAAACGCACACCTCGCGTATCAACGCCGTATCGTTTGAAATAATAATCGCACAAAAGTTCGCCTGCAACCTTTGTTACGCCGTACATTGAAGTCGGGCGTTGAATTGTGTCTTGCGGAGTTTTATCTTTCGGGGTACTCGGCCCGAAAGCTGCAATAGAGCTCGGCACAAAAATTTGGCACTTTTCTTCGCGGGCAATTTCCAGCATATTGTGCAAACCGTTCATATTAATGTTATACGCAAGCTGCGGATTTTTTTCGGCAACAGCAGACAAAATAGCTGCCAAATGGATAATTGTGTTAACCTGATACTTTTTGCAAATCTCAACGGTTTTTTTTGCATCCAAAACATCAAGCAATTCAAATGGACCTGCATCAACGACTTTCGGAATGTCTTTTTTTACAACGTCAGTTGCAATTACATTTGAATCGCCATACAATTTTCGCAAATGCACAATCAGTTCGCTCCCGATTTGACCGAGCGACCCTGTCACCAAAATTTTTCTCATACAAAAGCCTCCATCTGCTTTTAAAGGCATTATAGAGCCTTTTTGAAAATTTAGCAAGAGGTTACACGAAGAAATAAAAAACAGAAAAGACGAGAAGCGGATGATGGGAGTCGAACCCACGTCTCCAGCTTGGAAGGCTGGGGTAATAGCCGTTATACGACATCCGCAACAGTGAGCCATTATAACATAAAATAAAATTTTTGTCAAGAGCTCTGCAAAAAATCGCACATAAATCCAACTTTGCTAAAAATGTATAATTATCTTCATTCACCGAAAGGGCAACTCACAGGAGAACTTAAAATCCGCTTGGCGGATTTTAAGTTCTCCATCATG
>CALAEM010000037.1 GCA_937890985.1 uncultured Treponema sp.
TACGAGATCTAGTACGGTCTCGTGGGCTCGGAGATGTGTATAAGAGACAGGAATACCAATATGCGACAAACAACTATCTTAGATTTAGATGCCAAAGAAGCACTATTTTTCTTTTTAGATTCAAAAATATATTGTTCATTGGATTTTCCTCCGTATATCTCTTTTGGTACATTCCTAACTTCTATTAATAACTTTCTATCGAATCATCCTGATATACTCAAGCACGTACATCCCGAAAATTATGAGAACGTCAATTACATTATAGCAGCAAATAAAGACGGAAAATACGATTGGAGACCTTTTGAATTAATCAATCCTATTCTTTATGTACAGCTTGCAAGAACGATTACAGAAGAAACACATTGGAAAGACATCTGTAAACGATTTAAAGACTTTGCTGTAAACCCAGACATAGAATGTATGAGTATTCCCGTTGTTGAAAATACATTGCAAACAAATCAGAAAGCACAAATATTAGCATGGTGGGAAAATATTGAACAACGCTCAATTGAATTATCTTTAGATTATGAGTACCTTATTGAAACTGATATAACAAACTGTTACGGTGCGCTCTATACCCATTCGATAGCATGGGCATTACACACAAAAGAAAAGGCAAAACAACAAAGGCGGGAAAATTTAATCGGCAATATCATAGATAAATACATTCGTGCAATGCGTTATGGTCAAACAAATGGCATTCCGCAAGGTTCTGTTTTGATGGATTTTATTGCTGAAATGGTACTGGGTTATATTGACTCATTGTTATCCGATCGAATTAAAGCAAATAATATAACCGATTATCATATATTACGTTACCGTGATGATTATAAGATATTTGTTAACAATCCTCATACAGGAGAACACATCTTAAAAATAATAACCGAGGTTCTTGCTGAATTTGGAATGAAACCTAATATATTAAAAACAAATACATACGATAATATAATCTTGCATGCAATCAAAAAAGATAAACTCGCATGGCTTATAAAGAAACAATCCAATAAAGATTTACAGAAGCATTTACTGCTAATATACAAACATTCATTAGAATATCCCCATGCAGGAAGTCTAATAAAACCTTTACAAGATTGCTATTTCCGAATAAAGAAAAGCCATAACTTACAGAATCATCCTAAATCATTAATAGCAATCATCGTTGATATAGCTTATCGCAATCCTCGAACGTATGCAATATGTGCAGCAATGTTAAGCATAATATTAGCTCAACTGTCGAACAAAGACGAACAAAAAGAAATTATTACCAAAATAAAGAATAAATTTAGCTTAATTCCAAATACAAGCAACATGCTTATATGGCTACAGAGGATAAGCTTATTTTTTAAATTTGATATCGACTATGATGATGCTTTATGTCGATTGATTGATCACGCTTTCAAAGGAAAACGGAATATTTCCATATTGAATACCGATATACCAAGGATGTGGAATATGGATTGGATAAATTTAAGTGAATTAAAAAAAATATTACAAAAAGAAACTATTATAAATATAATGGAGTTCGAAAAACTTTCAAAAGAAATTTTACTAAAGGAGATAGAGGCTTCATTGATAAGAAACTATTAAGTACATATATTCTTACCCTATGCATAAATAAAGAAAATAAAATTCACTCATCAGTTATAAAAGTCTAAGTATACCTATAAATACCCTAGACATTGGTGAACCTTCCTTTTTCTGCTATACTTTTTATTCGATCAAAGGATACTGTAAACTAAACCCTGTAATTATGCTCGTTTTAGATTCAACGAAACCTCTCGGACAATGTCGCCTGTACCATCCATCTTCTTATTAAGACTTATAGACCTTTTGTATGTACTATTACGTCCATAACAGACGATCTCTTACGGCTACAATAGGGCACCTATTACGGCTACATGTGATGCCCTATTACGTCCGTAATAGGGCACCTATTACGGACGTAATAGATGACCTCTTTCAGCACTACACTAGACGGTCTCGTGTAGTACTACAATCGATGACCTATTACGGCTACACTAGGTCACATGTTTCAGTACTACACGAGGCAGCCTCGTGAAAATACTATAACAAATGGTAAGAAAAAGGCTTTTATGTGGGCATCTTGTATTTATGCAGATGGGGTAATTCCCCAATTTTCCGTGGCGGGGAAAATAATGTATTTATGAATAGAAATATAACCACCCGGATATAATCAAAAGAACCACCGTAATTGGTAAATAAAAGTGTTGAGTTTATGAATTGACAAGGATGCGGTTCACGAATTGACAAGAAAGTCAATTCGTGAACCAGCGTAACACGATAAACTTTTCCGTGCGGGGAAAAGCTTTTAGCGGTTAAGGCAACGCACACCGCAACTTGGACGGTTACCGCACTGTTTTTTAAAAGCGGTGTGCGTCAGTGCGATTTAGGCTTGAAGCGTAAAATGCAAAAATCAATTTCTGTGATGCCTTAAATAAAAGAATTGACATTTTTTATAAATGCTTTTATAATGATAATATATCGATTTTCCGGTGCAAATTGCGTATGATAGAAATTTTTAATAAGTATGCCGATATTGTCAGTGAAACCGATCCGATAAAATATTGCGGTGTGGTTACGGCGGTTCACGACTTAATCGTTGAGAGTGAAGGTCCTCTGGTTGTTATCGGGGAGTTGTGTCGTATTTTGGTTGATGATTCCAAAAGCGTTTTGGCTGAGGTCGTTGCTCTCGAAGGCGATAAAGTCAAGCTTATGTGTTATGACCAAATGGAAGGCATTCATATTGGAGCGAAGGTAATTGCCTCTGGTGAAGTTATTTCCGTGCCAGTGTGCGATGAGCTTTTGGGACGTGTGGTTGATTCACTTGGACGTGCGATTGATGGAAAGCCTGAAATTTATTCGAAGCTTCGGCTGCCAATTTTGAATTCAGCTCCAGATCCGATGAAACGTGTTCCGATTACAAGACGCATCGTTACAGGCATTCGAGCAATTGATGGATTACTTGCTGTTGGACGCGGACAGCGTTTGGGAATTTTTTCTGGAAGCGGTGTCGGTAAATCTACGCTTATGGGAATGATTGCTAGAAATACGGACGCTGATGTAAACGTTATTGCATTTATCGGTGAACGCGGACGCGAAGTTATGGACGTGATTGAGCATGATTTGGGTGCAGACGGTTTGAAAAAAAGCGTCATTGTTAGCTCGACTTCTGACACAAGTCCGCTTGCTCGTTTACGTGGAGCTTACACGGCGACAACAATTGCAGAGTACTTCCGTGATTGTGGAAAAAACGTTATGCTACTTTTTGACTCTGTAACACGGTTTGCAAAAGCTCAACGTGAAATAGGTCTTTCGGCAAATGAACCTCCTGCAACGCGAGGATATCCGCCAAGTGTTTTTGAAAAACTACCTAAACTTTTGGAGCGTGCTGGAACGAATGAAAAAGGCTCGATTACAGGCTTTTACACTGTGCTTGTTGATGGCGACGATATGGATGAACCAATTTCGGATGCCGTGCGAGGAATTTTGGACGGACATATTGTGCTTTCGCGAAAGTTAGCAGATAGCGGGCATTATCCTGCGATTGATGTTTTAAAAAGCATTTCCCGTTTGTCGCGACGTGTGTCAGGCAAAAAAACAAATGAAGCCGTTTTGAAAATGCGCAAAGAGTACGCAGCTTATAAAGACAGTGAAGATTTAATTCTGGTTGGCGCATATCAAAAAGGAAGCAGTGCCGAACTTGATGAAGCGATTGCATACTTCCCAAAGATAGAAAATTTTTTATTGCAGGATGTTGCAGAGGAAGCTCGTATTGAAGATACTTTGAAACGGATGTCGGAAATCACTGGTATTGAAATTCCCGAAACAGAAGCGTTTGAAAGTGGTGTCGGCGCACGCAAAAAGTTCTTATCTGAAGCAGAAAAATCTGATGAGCAGGATTTTTTCACCGAAGATGAAGATTACAGTGAGGAATGATGAAAGCCTTTAACTTTCGTTTGGAAAAAATTTTGCGGATTCGCAGCTTTTATGAAGAGCAGGCAAAAATCGAGCTGGGGCGATGTGTCAGTGAAAGCGAAAAAATAAAAGCAGTGCTGCGTCATATTGCAAGTGAAAAAGTTGCAGCACGAAAATCGATGGGCTTTCAAAGCTTTGATTTACAAGATTTTTTAGCTTCAGAAAATTATCTTAAAAACTTGGATGCAAAGAAAGAGATGTTTTTGGCAAAGCTCGCCGAAGCTGAATTGCAGATCGAAAAAGCCCGCAAGGCGTATATCGCTGCAAGCCAAAAACGAAAAACGATTACACGTTTAAAAGAAAAGCAGCTTGAAGCGTGGAAAAAAGAAACGCAGCAGGAAGAGGCGGCTACCCTTGACGACATTGCAAACAGTAACACGGTTCGACAAAAAAGGTAAAGCTTTATTGTGGGCTCATCATCGAGACTTGAATAATCCATAAAATTAAAATATAATACTGCGGAGTTGTTATCGCAAAAAGAAATATGCTTTTAGTGAATAGCATTTAATGTCGTATCTAATTATCTTAACTTCATGGAAGGTTTTTATGAAAAAAAATATACTAATAATTTTATTGAGTGTAGTAGTTGTTGTTGCTGTGATTATTTTTGTTGCAGTTTTGTTATCAAAAGAAACTAGCATTACTGTTGCGACGTATGGACTTTCGGAAACGGAAGCGTCGGTTATAAAAGAACTTTGCACAAAGCAAATGCCAGAAAAGTACACGCTTAAATTTATTGCTTTAAATGGCAACAAGTCTTTGCATGATGAAATTATCGCGAATAAAAAAATCGACGTTGTGTTTTCTGAAAACGGACTCGCATTAGAGAAGGCAAAGTATCTTTTCAAAAAATTTGATGTGGAGCTTTTTCAAAAACTTCCGTCCGTTTTTTTGAATGCTGGAAATTGGACGAATATAGCTTACGTTGATAAGCCTGCGAATAATGAAAGTGCCAGTGAAGGGAATGTGCAAAATGCAAGATTGAAGGATGCAAACTTATATGCTTATCCGATTTATTTTACAGTGCCTGAACTTTTGGTAAAAAAACGATTTTATCCTTTGGCTGAGCGCACAAGTTTCACAAGCAAAGAAAGCATTGATGAAATGTTAAAAACCTTAAAAACAAAATTTCCTTATCCTCTTGTTTTGCAAGGCTCGAAAGATGAAGTTTTATCTTTTTTGGTTTCAGCTCTTTTGACAGAGTATGGAGTTGATTACACGAGTGATGATTTTATCGCATTGCAAAAAGAAATTGATTTTCATAAACATTTACCAAATGAATTGCGACAGGTTTTGCAAACTCTTGTTTCATGGAAAATGTCAGGCTTTTTACATACTCAGTGGTACGATTTAACTGACACCGACTTGCAAACTTTTTTGGAATTTGATCAGTCACCTGTTGCATTTCTCACAGTTGACGCACAGATGAAAATGAATCGAGACTTGATGGAAAACTATATTCAAAAGAATGTGCTTTTGACAACATCGCTTGCAGCATCAAATATTCCTGCACGAATGATTTTTATTTCGCAAGTTGAAAAAAAACAAAATGCAAAACTTGCGGATATATCAAATGCAATCGTGAGTTATTTTCAATCTGTCGATGCCCAAAAAGAAATTTTTGCAAAGCTGAATTTTCCTGCAGTTGAGTATAATGCAAATGTAACATTTGCTGCATCGACGGCGGCAGGCTGGATATATGCTGCAAACTCGATTATTCCAACCATCGACAAAATTCTTTTTGAAACTGTTGCACAGAGGAAAAAGTTTATCGATGAAATTCGTAATTACATAGGTCAAAATGGATTTGGATATAACGAGTAAAGATTTGACAATGCAATGAAAGTGCAAGTGTATTTGCATTGCTAAATTATTTGAATTGTGATATACTCAAAAAATGGATTATAAAAAACTCCCCGTATATGCGGAAAAGCAAAAAATTTTGGATTGCTTGAAAACAAATCAAGTGATTGTTGTTGAAAGTCCAACAGGTTCTGGAAAGACAACACAGCTTCCAATTATTTTGCATGAAGCTGGTTACAGCGAGCGGGGAATTATAGGAGTGACACAGCCGCGTCGTATTGCGGCTTTGTCGGTGAGCGAGTTTATTGCAAAGCAGCTCCATTCTAACATTTCAGATTTAGTCGGTTACAAAATGCGGTTTAGCGACATGACAAGTGCCGAAACCAAAATTAAAATTATGACCGACGGGATTTTGTTGCAGGAGCTGAAGTTAGACCCTTGGCTCAGTAAGTACTCCGTGATTATGGTTGATGAAGCACACGAGCGCAGTTTAACGATTGACTTTGTGCTTGGACTTTTGAAACGTATTTTAAAAAGCCGTCCTGATTTTAAGGTGATTGTTTCATCGGCAACTATTAACACAGAAATTTTTTCGCTTTATTTTGATGAATGTCCGATTGTAAAAATTGAAGCTGAAGCATATCCAGTAACGTTAATTTTTGACCCGCCAGAAGTTACGGCTTCGACGGAAAGTGCGACAGCTGAAAGTGCAATGCTTGAAAAGATTGCATCTATTATGACGCGTATTGTTGTTGAAAATAGAAATGGAGCAGTGTTGATTTTTTTGCCAGGTGAGCGTGCGATTAAAAACTGCATTGACCGCCTTGCAACCGATTCGCAAATTGGGCGAAAGTTATATTTGCTGCCTTTATATGGGCGACTCAGTAAGGAAGAGCAGGAGCGAGTTTTTGATAAACCGCCTTTTGGAAAACGCAAAGTTGTGGTCGCAACAAACATTGCCGAAACATCTATTACCATTAACGATATTGCAACGGTGATTGACTCAGGGCTAGCAAAACTCAATCACTATAATCCTTTTACGTTTACATCAAGCTTGGAAGAAACACCTGTTTCAAAAGCGTCTTGTAATCAAAGGCGGGGTAGAGCAGGGCGTACACAAGCAGGTGTGTGTTATCGATTATACAATCGTATGAACTTTGAAAGTCGACCTATGTATACAACCGAAGAAATTTACAGGACAGACCTTTCTGAAGTTGTACTACGTATGGCTGAACTTGGAATTTATGATTTCGAGGATTTTTACTTTTTGTCGCCGCCTGGAAAAAAAGATATTATTGGAGCAATTGACACATTGAATTTACTGTCGGCGTTAAATGATGACCGCACGTTGAGCAACATCGGAAAACTTATGTGTGCATTTCCTTTGAGTCCGCGTCAGTCGAGAATGATTGTTGAAGCGATTTTGCATTTTCCGAACTCAATTGAGGAAGTGTTAATTGCGGCTAGCTTTCTTTCGGCTCGCAGTCCTTTTATTTTTCCTGATGGTTATGAACTTGAAGCAACGCAAGCACACACGCGTTTTTATGATGAGCACGGTGACTTTGTTTCGTTTTTGCATATTTTCAAAAAGTATATGGCTGTTGAAAAACGCACCGAGTTTTGTAAACGGAACTTTTTGGATGAACGCATAATGGCAGAAATTGCAAACATCAAAGAACAGTTGGAATTGATTGTTGGCGATTTGGGTGTTCCGATTTTGTCTGGGGGTTCGACTGTCGATTACTTGCAATGCATTGCTTCTGGTATGATTCAGTTTATATGTGTTAAAGAAGGACACGGCTCATACCGCAGTGTAACGGTTGGTAAAATTTTTATTCATCCGGGTTCTTGCATTTACAAAAGCAACCCTGAGTTTTTGGTTGCAGGTGAAATTGTTCGAACGACACGTATGTATGCAATGTCTGTTTCACCACTGCCAAAAAATGTCGTTGAAGCTTTAGTTCCTGCACTTTTAAAAGTAGCTCGAAAAACTGAGCAGGAAAAAGAAATGCGGCAGAAAAAAAATACTCAGGAAGCAATTAAAGCAACTGAGATTCCTGCGAAACGAAATGCTCAAAAACAAACGCAAACAGATTCGGTAAAAATTTTTAACAAAGATTATGAAGTGCAAAAAATTTCAGGCAGAAAAGTTTTGGTTTTGAATGTTTGTGAAGTACGTGAAATTATTTCGCAGTTACAGTCAAAAACTGATAAAACCGATTATGCACTTGAGCAGGCAAAAGGTTTACGCACCAAGATTATAACAAGCGAAAGGCAAGAATTTTTATGCGGCGAAAAGCTGGGCAGTGTTTTAAGGATAATGCAAACTTTTAACACGGATAAAATTTCCGAAGCGGATATTGCTTTGAACAAAAATTTCTCGCTTTCGCAAGCTGAGGATGTGCACGCACTTGTTGACGAGTTACCAAAATTGTTCCGTACTGCATCATCAAAGCGAAAATCGAAAGAGCTTGGTTTTGTAACGCTTTGCTCGGATGGCAAAAATGTATGCTGGTTTAAACTCATGCGAAAATTTCAACACGCGTTGTATGAAGCTTTTGCGACTGTTCAACTGATTGCTGCACAAACTGATGTACTTTCAGCACATGAAAGTCAAGTGGTCAAAATGATTTATGCACAGATGAGTAAGCTAGTAAAGTAGAAAATCGAAAGCTACACATCGACTTGCAAGAACTGTTTGGGTGATGCATTTTAGTGTTTTTTATAAATTGAAAACTTTAAATAAATATCGTATAATTCAAGCTGATTAGCTTTTTTGCCGAAAATTAATCTGGAGAATTTATGCCTAAATTGAGTGATATTGACTATATTCGAAACGAAATTTTACAAATCGGTGATGAAAAGGAAACCCTTGATGAGTGGGGGGAGCCGTTTGAACCGTTACCGATTCCTAAAGATGCCGATTCAGGTGTTACAGCTGAAAACGGTGCGGACAAAAACTTAGGTGTAAATGCCTCTCAAGGAAAGGCTAACGACGTTGCTCCTCCGAAAAACGCACACATATTTGATGACGTTGTAAACCACAAAGAGAGTGCGAACAAGGAAGCATTGAGCGACATTCTTTCGTCTATTGACTTGGATTCGGAAGAAAAACATCAAGCACTGGATAAAGGACTGGAAGTGCCCGAAGAGCTTTTATCTGACGGGATTGAAGCACCGAAACCTGTTCCTGAAACTTTCGTTGACGAGGCACATGCAGCTCAGACTCAATTTGATGAAGATGCCGATTTAACGAAACATGATGGTGAGTCGATTTTTGCAGGTGGAACTGAACTCAATGATGCTCTTTTTGATACAACAGATTTTAATGCCGATGAAGATGCTCCGATTACTGAAAAAGCCGATGATAATTTGAAAACGGAAAGCACAGATGAATCTGATAGCTCACTTGAGTTGCCTAGTTTTGATGACTTTGACCTTTCCGATATGACATTGCCTGATGAGTCCGAACACTCAGATGATAAGGCTGATTTTTCTACGGATGATTTTACAACCGACTTTAATTTCGACAATGATATGTCCGAGCAGGATTCGACGAATGTAGGTGTTGATGACTCACATGATACAGTCGACGATATTTATGCAGAGCCTTCCGATACATTTTCAAATGTAGGGTCAAATGACGAAAATGACATTATAGGCTCGGACGCAGAAATTGATAAAGCTGAGTCGGAAGAAGCAGAAGATGCGTATCAACCTGTTGAAGAACTTAAAAACGTGGAGATTCCTGAAATTGATGAAGCTACGGGATTTGCAAAAAAAGATGAGCAGGAGACCCCTTCCGATGTTTCGTTTGCACCTCCGAAACGTTTTGAAAACTTTGCCGATGATGCAGGGCAAGCCTTTGTTACGCCTAAGCATACTGAGTTATCAAATGCGGATATGGCAGGCGATATACCTCTTGCAATCAGCGACCAAGATTTTAAAAAGTTCTTAAAAGAATTAAATGCAATGCCGTTGAATTTGCGGCAGGAAATTCAGCATTATATCGCGTATGAAGATGACCTTGAAGTTAACAAGATGGAATTGGTTGACTTGATTGTAAAAGGAGCATCACTCAAGCAGGTTGTTAAATATTTGGAAGCCAACCTAAAAAAGACTATCAAAATACCGAAGGGCTTTGACAAAAAAAGTTTTGAAGAGTTTGAGCGTGAAAAGAAAACGTTTAAGTATCGGTTTAGACATCAAATTTTACCGCTAGTAACTATTGCGGGAATTTTTACACTTTTGATTTGCTCTATTTTGGTGATTGCGTGGCACTTTATTTATAAGCCTGTCATGGCAGAACAATATTACAAGGATGGACTTTTTTATATTGATAGCGGAAAAAATACAACCGCCTTCGAAAAGTTTGACAAAGCAGGGACTTACTGGAAAAAGAAGCGATGGTATTTTAGATATGCAAATGAGTTTATCACAAAAAAACAGTATTCGGCAGCGGAACAAATTTATTTGCGGCTTTTGACGGACTTTAACCACGATGTCGAAGGCGGTATAGCTTATTCGGAAATGCTATCGCGGGAATTACGTGATTACCAACGGGCGGAAATTGTTTTACGCCGTCAAGTAATCGATTATCATCCGAACTCAAACGAGGCTTTTTATGCTTTGGCAAATTTATTTTTAGACTGGGGATTGGAGAACTCGGAAAAGCTTCACGAGGCAAAGAAAATTTTTGACCAGCTGGTATTGCAAAATGGGCATAATGACGCTTATGATGCAGGCTTGATGAAGTATTATATTCGCACAGATAATTTGGAAAAAGTTTTGCCTTTCAAAGATTTGTTTTTAACGCAAGGTGGAAAACTGACGCAAGCGGATTTTAACGAGCTTGCTGGTTATCTCGTTACGTGCCGATATGAGCCTTCATCTCGTATAACTACGGCCCTGAAAAATCAAATCAACGATGTGCGTGAAGTGTTGGAACGAGCTTTGAAACTTAATGAAGCTGATGCCGAAGCGAATTATAACTTGGGTCGCTTTTTTGTGTATAACTATAAGCTTGATGAAGCCGAGTATTATTTGAAGAAAGCGTATGAGAATTATGGAAACGATGTTTTGCCTCTTGCACAATTTTTTAAAAAACTCGATGCAATGAGATTGTACGGTGAAGTTTTTTTACAAAAAGAGCAACACTTGGAAGCTGAAACTATTTTTTCAAATGCACTGAATTTGTATCGAAGCTACTCAGCGATTAGTGAAGTGCCTGCAAATGAAATTGTCGGTAAGCTATTTGAAGATTATGGAAATATTAAATATTTTATCGCAAGCGATTATGAGCTAGCACGTGAGAGTTTTATAAAAGCGGCGGCACAAAATGCAGACTCACCTGAGCTTCGTTATAAGTTGGGCTACATTTACTACACACGCGGAGATTATAATCAAGCTGCTTCGGAATTCGGACGAACTATTGCAGAAAAATCAACAGACCCGAATGCACTTTTTTCATTGGGGAATGCACTTTTTAAGCGTGCCGACTACTATGTTGCACAAGCCTACTATGAGCGATTGCTTGAAAACTTGGAAGCGGAGAAATTACGTCGCAAGATTATGTTGCCGCAGGTTCGTGAACACGATACGCTTTTTGTTGAAGATTATATGAAAGCTACGAATAACTTGGCGGTTACGCTTAATCGTTTGGCTGTGCAAAATGGTAACTCGGAAATGAACTCTCGAAGTTTTGTGCTTTTTGCGGAATCTACACGTGCGTGGGATGCTTTGACGCGAAATCCGCAAACGCTGATTCGAACTAAAAACAGACAGTCGCCTGCATACGTTAATATTCAATATATGACTGCACCGAACAAAAACTTCGTTCCAGAAATTTACACGGAAATTCCGCTTACATTGCAAAATGACCCTGTGATGGTACAACTAAAATAATAACTTCCTTGTGCAGTTGCTTTTTAAAAACAACTGCACTGTTTTATCATTTGATTGACACTTATGAAAAAATTTTTTGAGAGTTCGATTTTTTTTAACATTATAGCAAACGTTTTAATTTTCATTTTTTGCGTTGTGTTGTTTACTGTAAACTTCGGAGCAACATTTGAAAATAGTCTTTATGATTCATATTTGCGGTTAACTGCGTCGGCTTTTAAGCCTTCGGAAAAAATAGTGCTTGTATTACTTGACCAAGAAAGTTTAGACTGGGCGAAAAAAACGCACAACTGGAGCTGGCCGTGGCCACGTTCTGCGTACGCTGAAATTGTTTCTTTTTTTTCGCAAGCAAAAGCCGACACGGTATGCTTTGATGTTTTGTTTTCTGAGAGCTCGGTTTATGGTGAGGCTGACGATGTGGCTTTTGCAGAAAGCTGTCGCAGTGCGGGCAATGTTATTCAAGCAATTCATTTCACGCAAAAAGACGGACGCATTGAAATCGAAACTCAGCCGATTGCAGAAATTGCAGATTCAGCTTTTTTGTGTGCAAGCGTTATGAGTGCAGTTGATGCGGACGGTGTTGTTAGGCGTGCAAGACTTGGAGTTAACTCTGGTGGGAGATTTTTTCCGACGTTGGGTGTTGCTCCTCTTTTTGTTGAAGGAAATTATCAAGGCGAAAGCGATATTCGCGAAAAAATATGCAGTGCATTTTCTATTCCGCTTTTGAAAGACGGGTCTATGTACGTGCGGTATCAGTCTTCGTTAAATAATTTTATCCCGTATAATGCAGCTCAGATTTTGCAAAGTATGGACGCACTAAAAAATAATGAAAGGCCGCTTCTTGAGCCTGAACAATTTGAAGGCAGTGTTGTATTTTTTGGATTTTATTCACCAGGGCTTTTCGATGTTGTAACATCGCCAATACAAAAAAATTATCCTGGCGTTGGCGTTCATCTTTCAATGCTCGATACAATATTGAACCGAAGCTACATTAAGCCCGTGTCGTTTACGATGCAAATTTTTATACTTGCAGTGGTGCTTGTTATTTTTGCATTTGCTTTTAACGGCTTAAAATCAAACAAAGCTCAAAGTTTATTTATTTTGAAAATTGCATTATTGTTTGCAGGATTTATCGGAGCTATTTTTATTTGTGCCGTACTTTTATTTTATGCAGGCTTTTATTTAAAATGCTTTACTGTGTTTTTTGCAATTACCTTATCGTTTATCGGCTCGGTTTTTATTTCGTATTCGCTTGAAGGCAAACAAAAACGCTTTATAAAAAAAGCATTCGGACAATATCTAAGCACTGCCGTTGTGGAAGAACTTATTGCAAATCCAGATAAACTTAAGCTTGGCGGAGATAGGCGTGAACTCAGTATTTGCTTTTCGGACTTGCAAGGGTTCACAAGTATTTCTGAATATCTTGAACCGCAGGAATTGACATCACTGTTGAATGATTATCTTTCGTTGATGAGCGATATTATTTTGCAGTATGGCGGGACGATTGATAAGTACGAAGGTGATGCAATTATTGCCTTTTGGAATGCACCACTTGAAAATGAAAACCATGCCAGGCTTGCTTTGCAGGCAATGCTTGATTGTCAAGCTGCGTTGGCGGAACATCGCGAAGAATTTTCAAAGCGAGCTGGCGGTAAACCTTTTAAAATGCGCGTGGGCATAAACACTGGAGTTGCAGTAGTCGGCAACATGGGCTCAAAGCAACGGTTTGATTATACGATGCTCGGCGATTCTGTTAATCTTGCTTCAAGGCTTGAAGGTATCAATAAACTTTTCGGTACTTATACGCTTTGTTCGGAAGCGGCAAAAGAGGCGTGTGAAGCAAAAGGTGGCAAAGTGCAATTTCGTGAAATAGGGCGTGTGCTGGTTGTTGGAAAAAATCAAGCCGTTAAGGTTTTTGAACCGATGCGTGTTGCGGACTATGAAATGAAGCACTTGCTGATAAAACAGTTTGAAGTGGCGTTGCATTTATTTTATGACGGAAAGTTATCTGAGGCAAACGAGCTTTTTGCACAATTAAGTGACGATGATGTTGCAAAAAAATATTGTGCTTTTTGCGAAAATTTTTTAGCATCGGGCGTTATTCCAAAAGGTGGCGTTATTCACGCGGAGACAAAGTAAAATATAAGTAAGATTCTAAATTGTTCGCAATCTCTTCGATAAAATATTTGATGTTAAATTTTGCTACGGTAAAAATATTTGAGAAATTCGAGTTTAGCACAAGTACTTGAGCTTGCACTTGTGTATTTGTCGTTATTAACCTAAAGCTTATCCACAGGGCGGATTTTAATTTCGCCCAACTTTTATCAAAAGCTCAATACGCTACGCTATTGACTTAAAGTAAACAAAAGCCTTTGCTCTTTTATTGCCTTGAGTTATGCTCAAAACCAACTGTGCAAAACGCATCTTGCGTAACACTAAAAACTTTTGTGTGATGGGAAAAGTTTTTTGCTTTTCAGGCAACGCACACCTTGCATTGGCGGAAAATGCAAAGGTTTTGTGTTTTAGGTGTGCGTCCCGTTGCCTAAAATTCAAGAAGCATACAACTTCAAAAATTAGCTTCCGTGATTGTGATTTTTTGCAGTCAAAGATAAAATATGTGATTCTTTTAATATACTTTTAGTATTTACATTTTGAAAGTTTCACCGAGATAAATTTTACGTGCAATTTCTGATTTTAAAATTTTTTCACGGTCGCCACTTTCAACTACTTGTCCTGCATTGATAATATATGCACGGTCGGTAATTTCCAAAGTATCTCGCACGTTGTGGTCAGTTATCAAAACGCCAATCCCGCGTTTCGACAAATGCACAATAATTTGTTTGATGTCGTGTATTGCAATCGGGTCAATGCCAGCAAATGGTTCATCAAGCAACAAAAACTTAGGCTCAATCGCGAGTGCTCTCGCAATCTCGGTACGCCGCCGCTCACCGCCAGACAAACTGTATGCTGGCTGTGCTCGCTTTTCTGAGATACCAAACTCCGTCAGTAACTTTTCGAGTTGTTCTTTTCGGGCGGCTTTCGTTAAGTCAGTGCGTGTTTCCAAAATCGCATAGATATTTTGCTCAACGGTGAGCTTTCGGAATACCGAAGCTTCCTGTGGCAAATACGAAATGCCTAGTTGTGCACGCTTATACATTGGAAGCCCTGTGATTTTATGCTCGTCCAAAAAAACGTCGCCTGCATTCGGACGATAAAAACCAACAATCATATAAAACGTTGTTGTTTTTCCTGCACCGTTCGGTCCTAAAAGACCGACAACTTCCCCTTGCTGCATCGTAAAAGAAACATCAGTTACCGCACGCTTTTTTCCGAACCTTTTATTTAATCCGCGAATTGAAAGCATTGAGCTAGGCATCTGCAAATCAATATCAACATTCTGCTCGATTTCTTGCAGCATATATACTTGTTCCAGATCAGCTTGCTCGTAATTCGCTTGCTCACTTGCAGTTTTATTATGCGACGTTTGCTTAATAGTTGGTTGCTCGCTTGTGGCTTCGTCGCTATGCATTGCATCGTGATTTAATTGCTCGTGAGCTACTTCATCGTTAAATGCTTGTTCACAATTAGCTTTGTCATGAAGTGCTTGGTCAGTTATTTTTGCATCGTCGTGAGTAGTCTCGTCGTAATTCGCTTGCTCACTTGCAGTTTTATTATGCGACGTTTGCTCAATAGTTGCTTGCTCGCTTGTGGCTTCGTCGCTATGCCTTTGTTCTGGATCTGTCATTGTGAATCCTTTTCTGTTAGGTCGCCTTTAACCTTACCTTGCAGAGTTATCTTTTTTGTTTTTAAATTTATCGTTATGCGGTCGGCAGAAAAAGTGTCATCGTCTTTTATAACTTTCGGTTTACCAAGCAAGTCAACCGTTTCCTTTTTTCTATTATATAAAGCGGACATTGCCGTACACTTTGTATTTTTTTGCTCTATTGAAACGTTAAACTTTATAATCAGTATTTCATTTGTTTCATTAAATAACGCATAACCGCAAGTAATCACGGTGTCATTTGCTTTATCTACAAACTTGACATTTCCAAAAAACTCTGAAACTTTTTTTTCACGATTGTATTTAAGCGTATCTGCAGAAAAAGCAAATTTGTTTTTTATGCTTTCACCACTTACATTTTCTGTTGCCGTTATACTCGTGAAACTTTTACCATAAAGTTTAATCGAACCACTTTCTATTTTTATATCGTCGGTTGTTACAACGGCATTACCTAAAAGTTCCGTTACAGCATTTTCAGAATTTGCCGAACCAGACATACTGTCGCTTGAAAATTTTACAGTACCTGAAAATGCAAAAGGTACAGTCAAACAAAATAAAATTATCAATAAAATTTTTTTCATTTATTCTCCGATATAAACCATCAATTACTGTTATTGCTGTCTAAATTTTCAAAAGCGTCAACGTTTATATCGCTTTGAAACTCTGAACTTCCATACACCGATTGTGCAAACTGAAATTTTTGTGAAAGTGTATTCGCGGTAAAATCCGTTCCAGTGATTATCGTGTTGTCACCAAGCTGAACACGAACGGATTCACCTTTTGCACCATATAACATATTTTCGTTCCCATCAAAAAAAAGGTTTTGTGATGCAACAGTCATATTATCACTTTTAGTTTGCACAAAAACATTGCCACCTAAAAAATACCGCTTTGCTGTTATCTCCAATAACGCAGTGCCAGCACTTGCTTTAATTTCCGCATCTTGTTCAGGTGCGTTACTAAACTGCACAATGTATAAGGTATCTCCAGCAAACATCTCCCTCGTAGGATAACTTTCTAAAAGCTTTGCCGTTACAAATAGTTTTTTTTTCGTGTTTTCGTATCGTATAATTGTTGCATTTTCAAAGACAATTTTTGGTGCATCATAAGTTATTTCATTATCTGAGTTCATCGAACAACTTGATAATAATACTACAAAGATAAACAACAGCAATCTCATCGAAGTTATAAACTGCATGCAAAAAAAACATTTGCCTATGTGAAAAATATTAAAGCACCTTAAACTTTTGAATTTCATCATCTAATTCCGTAATTCTCCTGTTATTTCCTGAATTTGTATTTCCAAGCTGCACCAAAGATGCATCAATTGTTTCGGAGTTCTCTGCAAAATTATGCACAGCAATTTTTAAGCTTGCAGTCAACTTCATCAAGTTTTGCATTTCGATGCTTATCTGTGTAATTGCGTCAATCATCTCACGCGAACCGTTATGTGCCTGCATCGTGATACTGTGCATTTCGTTGATTGACTGTAACACCTCGTCATTAACAAGTCGCTGCTCAACCATTGCTTGGATAACAAAGTTTTCATGATTACGAATTCGCTTTGCAAGTGCAAATATTTCTTTAAAGTTTGCGGCACCTTGCGACGTTTCCGAAACGCAATCGTCGACAACATCTTTCAATGACTTTAGCACAACGGAAATTGCCTTGCTCTGCTTTCCTGCTTCATTTGCTAAGTTTCGTATTTCGCCTGCAACAACTGCAAAACCTTTTCCCGCTTCGCCAGAATGAGCCGCTTCAATTGCAGCATTCATCGCAAGCAAATTTGTTTTTTCGGAAATGTTCTTGATGAGATTACTCGCCTGCATAAGTGATTGAGACTTCACGTCAATTTCCGACATAAGTTTTGCAATTTTAATTGAAGCATTTTCCGCAGACTCTGACGAATTTTCCAGCTCTGTTATTTGTGCCATATTTTTTTCCAGAACTTGCGTAACGCTTTCAACATTTACAACCAGCTGCTCAACTGACGATGTCGCATTTGATACACTTGAGCTTTGGTTTTCCATAATCTGGCTAAAGCTACGTGTTGTGTGCAAAACTTCATCAATCGTTGCAACAGATTCTTCAATGCTACTTGCTTGACTCATAGACTGCTGCTTAACAGAATCGGCGGTGTTCACAATTTGCTTTAATGCACCGAGAGAAGATAAAATATCTTTTGTAAATACTGCTGATGCAGATTTCAGTTGATTCGAGTTCACTGCAATTTGTAAAATCGCATTGCGTATTTTTGCAATTGTTTCGTTAAAATATTTTGACATTGTTCCTGTTTCATCATTTGCATTCGCTTTGAGAACAACAGTTAAATCACCAGAGCCTTCAGAAATTTCCTTTAATGCACCTGTTATTTTATTGATTGGTTTTGCAATTCTACTACCGATTATAAACGTAATAATTAATGCGACAATCAAAATAGCAATAACAATCACAATGGAAATAAGCCTAGCATAATTCATCGATGCATACACGCTCGCCTTTGTAATTGTAACGCAAACAGTATAACCTGTAACTTCTGATCGTTCAAAAAAAAACAATCTTGTTACGCCGTCATAATCAGTTAACTCTAAAAAATTATTTGCATTCGTTTTCAATGTATCAATTATTTTATCGCCATTTTTAATTTCTTTCAAAGAAATAAAATGAACAAATTTATTTTGCGTATCCAATTTTAAGTTGTATTTTTCGTGAGGATGAAAAAGCAGTTGAAATTTGCTATCAATTAAAAACACATAACCGTCGATAGCATTGTTATATGCATTTAATATATCCAATATCTTTGTCAAATAAATGTCGTTCATAATAACGGCTGTTTCACCGTTTTGCATCGAAAACTTTTTTGAAAGCGGCATTGCAAGATAAACACCAGCACTACTTTCAGACGCATAAGGCTCACCGATAAAAAGATTTTCAGTTTTTTGTGCACCAGTGTACCATGGACGATTCAACGCAAAACCTTTCGGTGCAATCCACTTTTGTGCATTCATAAATTCACCGTTCGCAAATGCAATTGCAGGATCCATATCGCTATATTCTTTGCGTATATCCGAAAGATAATTATTAAGTTCGTTTACTTTGTTAAGATTTAAAATGCTCACCGTGTTTGCAATTCCGAGCATTCGTATTTTTTGCTCATTGAAAGCTTCATCTATTTGTCGCGAAATAAGTTTTACGTTTAATTTTGCTTTTTCGTCAGTTATCTTTTTTGTGTTATCAAACGCGATACTCAAACTTACAACCGAAACAATCACAACTGCTAGTAATGACATTAACGAACACGTTACAATAATCTTACTTCGAATTTTCATATATACTCTTCCAATGCTGCACTGTGAAAATAAGCTCTCCTAATTTCCATTATCACACGAAATAAAAAAATTTTCAAGTGCGATTATTTTACTTTTAAAATGACACAAAATTATTATTTACAGAATAACGCTATAATTAACTTTTTTATGCAGTCGATAATTTTTGACTCTATTGCAAAGATAAATAAGATATGGTAGAATGTTATATATTTTTCATTGAGGTGTTTTATGCAAGAAAGTATTATTAAAATAAACGAGCAATTCAAAACCGAATCGGAAAATTATGAAGACAATTTGCGACTAAAATTGCATCGGACGCTCAGCTGGCTAAACGAAGCTGAAAAGCAAAAAGAAAATACCGACCTTTGTTTTATATTTTTGTGGATTGCGTTTAATGCCGTCTATGCCGATGAACTTAATTATTTTGGCGACAGAAGCGGTGTCAACGAATTTTTACGAAAGGTTTGCAACCTCGACAAAAAGCAAGAACTTTTTTCTCTTGTGTGGAATACATTTTCCGACAACATAAGAATTTTTTTAAGTAATAAATTTATCTTTCAGCCGTTTTGGGACGAGCAAAATAACTTAAATGCAGAAAAGGATTGGCAAGTAAGTTTTAGAAATGAAAACAAGAGAGCCTTTAAAGCAATTGCAGAACAAAACACATCAACGACGCTCAACATACTTTTCAAAAGACTTTATACTTTGCGTAATCAGATTTTGCACGGAGGTGCTTCGTTTAATAGCTCGGTAAACACGGCTCAAAAAAAAGAAGCTTGTACTTTTCTCCTGAATATTCTTCCAGCTATTATAAAAATAATTATGGATAATCACAGTGAAGATTGGGGAAAGCCTTATTATCCTTTAATCACAGAATGAGAGCGTTATATTTTTTACTGCCGTCTTATTTTCAAATCTTAAAATAGTGCGGTTGAGAAGGCTGTTGACTTTTAAAAGATTTACAACTATTTAACTTTTCAAAACTTATCCATTACCAAAGACTTTTAAAATGACGTTGCAACCAACGGCAGTTAAAAAAAAATAGCTATTGATTGTTTAAGTAAATTAAGTAATGCAGTGAAAGCAATGACATTGCGCGTATAAAACATAATTATGCTTTTAGCAAAAAACGCGACTGCCTAAAAAGCGTTTGACACAAGTTGCTCGAATTAAAATCCTTTTCGGATTTTAATTCGAGCTGTGGATAAGCTACATCGTTTACAAAGACTACAAAAGCAAGATGTAAATGTAAAGGTCAAGCATTTTCGCAAACTTGTTTTCCCGTAACTGCATCAGGATGTGAGGAGCTTTTACTCGATTGTACCGTTTTCGTTAACACATTCATTTTGTTTTTTTTCGATTGCCGCTTTGTATACTTCAACGTATTTTTGTGCAGAATTTTTCCAACTAAAATCCTTTTTCATACCGCGTTTTTGCATTTTCGCAATATGTTCTTTTTTGTTGTAATACGCGTAAGTCGCCCAGCCAACTGTGTCGGCAATACTGTCTGGCGAAAGATAGTCAAACATAAAACCTGTACCGTCGCCAGTTTTTTCGTTATAGTTTTCAACCGTGTCAGCTAAACCGCCTGTACGCCGCACAATCGGCAAGGTTCCGTACAAAAGTGAATACATTTGGTTCAAACCGCAAGGCTCGTATTTCGACGGCATAATAAAAAAGTCGCTTCCTGCTTCAATTAAGTGGCTTAAATTTTCGTTATAGCCGATGTATGCACGTAAATTCGGCAAACGCTTTGAAAGTGAAGATAATTCATCTTCGCACCATTTTTCGCCAGCACCGAGGACAACAAGCTGCATCCGTATTTGCGAGCAAAGCCTAAATGCCGAACCGTATGCGGGACCGAAAAGCTCCGACACGCCTTTTTGGTCGGCAAAGCGGGTAATCATACCGAAAAGCGGAATATCGGGATTGACTTCCAAACCCATCGCCTTCTGCAAAGCAATTTTGTTTTCGGCTTTTTTGTCCAAGGTTGACACCGAATAGTTTTGTGGAATCAATTTATCGGTTTTGGGATTCCACACCTTTGTATCGACGCCATTTAGAATGCCAGTCAAATCGGAAGAGCGGAATCGCAAAACTCCGTCCATTCTGAAGCCGTATTCAGGACTTTGTATTTCATTCGCATAGGTCGGCGAAACCGTGGTAAGTTTGTCCGCACTGATAATGCCAGCTTTCATAAAGTTAATGCGATCCCAGTCCTCAAAGCCACTGGAATAAAAATGGAGCCAATTCAAACCTGTAAGCGGAAAATTATTTTTTGAATAGATGCCTTGATACCCGATGTTGTGGACAGTAAAAACGCTCGCAGTATTCCTAAATTCTGCTTCACCTTCGTTAAATTTCAAAAGCGGTGCAACAAGAGCTCCCTGCCAATCATGTGAATGCATAACATCTGGAATCCAATTTTGCTTTCGGCATATTTGAAAGGCAGCATTGCATAAAAGCGAAAAACGCTGCGGGTTGTCTTGGAAATCCGTTTCGAAAACCGAGCCATAAAGTCCTTCGCGTCCAAAACTTTGCTCGTGATCAACAAAATATACTTTTACGGATTTTCCAAGTGTTGCTTCATAAACTTCAGTATAAAACTTTTGTGAGCCAAGGTGAACAGTCATCGCACCCGGCACAGAAGCTAAATTTTTCCTATCAATACGATAATAGCGTGGCATCACGACACGGACATCATGCCCCGCGTCAGCCAAAGCTATCGATAATGCACTCACCGCATCTGCAAGTCCGCCTGTTTTTGCAAAAGGTGCAAGCTCTCCTGTAATCATCAAAACTTTCATAAGTTCCCCCTCAGTTGTAAAGTATGGATACAATTTTTAATTCCAGTCCGCACATAATTGTATTATGTAAAAAATAAAAAAACAAGCCAACGCACAAAACTTTTATGCGGTAACGTCTCGTCTTTTGTAGTCTCAATTCACCGAATGTGCAGCCTAAGGGACGCATTAAAATCCTTGCAAGGATTTTAATGCGTCCATCATTTACAAAAAGCATTTTAGGAATACGCAAAATGCGTCGACTGAACTTCGCGGTATTCGGTTATTGCTT
>CALAEM010000038.1 GCA_937890985.1 uncultured Treponema sp.
ACGAGATCTAGTACGGTCTCGTGGGCTCGGAGATGTGTATAAGAGACAGTTATAATACTGTGCTTGCAATTCATAAAGCTCACGGTACTTTCCGTTTTGATTCATTAAATCTTCGTGGTTGCCGTCTTGAACAATTTGTGCATTATCAAACACAAGCGTGCGGTCGGAAAATTTTGTTACAGCCATCCTGTGCGAAATGTATAACGAACATTTATCCGAGAAAAATTGATTGAACTGCTCGTAGATTTGACTTTCCGATATAGGATCCAATGCAGCGGTCGGCTCGTCCAAAATTACGATAGGTGCGTTTTTATATGCCGCACGTGCAATTGCAATTTTTTGACCTTCACCACCCGAAGGAGTAAATCCTGCATCATCAAAATCCCGATACACTGTTGTATCAAGGCCCTTACTTAATTTTGCAACAACCTTATCTAAACCAGTTGCATTAACTATTTTTTGCAAATCTTTTTTCCGCTCACTTGTGGTGTCTGTGTCAAAGGTAATGTTTTCGCGAATCGTAAAAGAAAAAAGTTTAAAGTCTTGAAAGACAGCCGCAAAAAAACTCTGATAATGCTCATAATCAATTGTTTTTATATCTACGCCATTTAGTAAAATAGTCCCTTCCGTCGGCTCATACAATCTCATCAGTAACTTCACAAATGTAGATTTACCTGCACCGTTTTCACCGATTATCGCAATACGCTCTTTCGAATTTAATTTCACATTTATATTTCGCAGTGCATATTTTTCTGAAGTCCCATACTTAAAAGATACGTTTCGAAATTCAATATCAAATACCGCAGGCAGTTCTGGTTTAATATCCGAAGCTAATTGCTCAATCGGATAATCCATATATTCTTTGTATGCTTTAAATAAAACTTTAAATTGGTTAATCTGCAAAACATTCATAATGATTTGCGACAATGTGTCAAAGAAAGTAGATATTGCACTTAAATACATTGTGAAGCTTCCGACAGTAACTAGCCCCAAAAACGACTGTCTAAACAAATAATAATACGAAACAAAAAGCTGCAAAACCAAACCTGAGATTGAATAAAACCCAAGCTTTAAATTTGCATTTCCTATTTTTTTGTAAAACTCAAAAACTCTAGCAAGCTGCTCTTTAAACTTTCCCAAGAACCATTTGTTTAAGTTATAATTACGAATTTCTTTTCCGTACTGAAAATCATTTATCCGTTTGTTAAAGTAGTCAGCTCGCCGCTCAATAACCGATTGGTCAATTTGAAAATTACGGACAGGCTTTAGCCCCTTGTTTAATAAAATCGTTTGCACAACAACAATTGCAACCAGTGCCATTATAACTATCGGGTGAAGCGTAAAAATAATTGCTGCAAGACCGATGAGAGTGACAAGTTGCCCCAAAATTTGAAAGCCTTGCCTTAACACAGCCCCGAATCCCGCTCCAAATCCCGCAACATAGCGTGCGGCTTTTTGATGCAAATCCAAAAACTCTTGACGCTCAATAGCTTCATACTTTGCGTTGAGCATTCTTTCGGCAAGTTTTAACTCGTACAAATGCCACGTCTTGTTGCTTGTCGTATAATCCAACCTAAAAAAAATTTGTCTGAGCATATATAAAACAAACTGCGAGCCCAAGACAATAGCAATCCAGATTAACGACTGCTGCCTATTTTGTTGAACAAAAATCGCATCAATAACAAACTTCGGCAAAACCGCCAAGCTCACACTTAAAGTGGCAGCAACCAGCTCGTTCATTAAAAGCACCATTGGAAACTTCCAATTGAGACTCCAACATTCCCTAAGAAAATAAAAAAAAGCTTTGAACATATTCTCTCCTTATTAAGATATTATAATATGAAAAAAAATACAATCAAGTCATCTTTCAAGAAAAAGTGAAATTTATATCGATTTTTAACCGATATTAACCGAATGTTCAATTCACTCCTGGTCAAAAGCTATTATCCAAATACGCTAATTGACAATCTCTAATTTTATCTTTATCATATATCGTAATATTTAGCAAGGAAATCTCAAAACGGAAAAAAGCTATGCACAAAAAAGAATTAGATCTTACCGAAGGCACAATCTGGAAAACGCTGATAATTTTTACTCTTCCCATCTTAGCTGGAAACTTTTTTCAACACCTATACGCAGCAGCAGACGCAGTCATTGTAGGCAAGTTTACTGGCAAGGAAGGGCTCGCTGCCATCGACTCCGTTTCGAGTTTGCTAAAACTACCAATAAGTCTTTTCAGTGGACTTTCCGCAGGAGCGACAATTATTATTTCCCAATTATTCGGTGCAAAAAAAAGCAATGAACTTTTTGCCGCAATCCACACTTCGATAGGCTTAACCCTCATTGCAGGCGTTGGTCTTTCGATAATCGGCGTTCTAATTTCGCCATTGCTTCTTTTTATGATGGGCGTTCCTGATGATATTTTCCAGATGACGTTAACCTATGTCCGCGTTTATTTTGCAGGGATGGGCGTTTCCCTTTTTTATAATATCGGTTCAGGCATTTTACGTGCAATGGGCAATTCTAAAACGCCCTTTTACGCCCTTATAGTCGCATCGCTTTTAAACGTCGTTTTGGACTTAATCTTTATCGCAGTCTTTAACTGGGGCATCGGCGGAGCTGCCGCCGCAACTGTTATTTCGCAGCTAATAAGTGCAGCTATAATCCTCTTTGCTCTCACTGACAAAGATAGCTACTGCCCCTTGCACTTTTCCAAGATAAAAATCGAAAGGCTATCCGCTATCACGATTGCAAGGCTCGGTCTTCCAATCGGTATACAGTCAGCCTTTTTCCCCATTGCAAATATGATAATCCAAGCAACCGTAAACGGCACAGGAACAGCCAACATCGCGGCTTGGGCACTTTGCGGCAAGCTCGACCTTTTAATTTGGATATTGCTCGAAGCCATGACCACATCGGTTGCAACCTTTGTCGCTCAAAATTACGGTGCAAAAAAATACGAGCGCATTACAGCAGTGGTGCGTGCAGGTCTCATTATGTCTGCCGCCATGGTCGGAAGCATTTGCGTGATTCTTTACTTTTGGAACGTACCATTGGGAAAACTATTCATCAACTCAAAGGACTACGGCATCCTCACAATCAGCGAAAAGCTCATGCACATTCTCATACCGTTTTACGTAGTCTTCATCTTCACAGAAGTTTTTTCGGCAGCAATCAACGCAACAGGCGAAACTTTCACCCCCATGCTCATCACGCTCCTCGGCGTCTGTGCCTCCCGCCTTGTGTGGATATTTTTCTTCGTCCCACTCAACCCAGTTATCGAAATGATAGTCCTCGCCTTCCCGATTTCATGGACACTAACAAGCATCATCTTCACAATCTACTACTTTATCTACAAGAAAAAACTGCCCCGCCCCTGCTAATCGCGACGCTTCCAAAATCCAATCTTACTAACCACGTGTCAAGCACAACTATTTGTATCAATAAATTAACCGAATGTTCAGCCCACGGGCACCTTCGGTGCCATCATGTATGCCAAGCACCGCAGCATCTACTCCAAAAGCTAAACCCGCACAGCACGCAGCTACTTTCGCTCAAAGCTAAAACGTGCCGCCTTTTCCTCTCAATGCGAAACAGCCCGCCCAAAGTCACCAGTTAAATCTAACCAAACTTAAATTCAAGCAAGGCGTGCGGCTTTTTATTTCGAAAATCTTCGTCAATCGAAGTGGAACTCATATCGCGAACGGAAACCATCTTTCCTGTTTTGTCACGAAACCTTCGCACAAATTCGCCGAGCGTGGCAGCCTGCACGTTAATCGTTTTTGAATTACACGAAAAGTACAAAACCCCATCCGTGTTCAGCATCTGCAAGCATAAACTGCAAAGCTCCCCCCAATCTCGATTGATATCCAAAACGGTATCGGTTTTTTTTGAGTTTGAAAACGTCGGTGCATCACAAATAATAATATCGAACTTTGTTTTCAGATACTTTTCATGAAAGCAAGCCTGTTCAGTGCGGAGAACTTTAAACTTGTCGCTATAGGTTTTAAAACGCCTCTCGGCTTCAATCCCAGCCGCACCTCTCAAAAAAGTAAACACGTCGCTTTCTATAAAATCTTCTTCCGCAAAATCCAGCCCATTCAAAGCAAAATTTTCCTTCGCACGCTCCAGATAATTTTTCGACAAGTCAACAGACACAACTTGCTCGGCACCCGCCAAAGATGCAAACACCGAAAAAGCCCCCGTATAACAAAAAAGATTTAACACCCTTTTGCCAGCCGCCGTTTTAAAAATGTACCGTCGCAACCAGCGATGGTCTAAAAAAAGCCCTGTGTCTAGATGTTCGCCGAGATAAATATAAAAGTACGCATTGCCTTCCCGCACGGAAAAGCGTCTTTCTTTTTGTGCCGAGATAATCAAAGGCTCATCAGCATCAGCATTTCGCCTTTGCCTCAGTTTCAAAAAAACAGAATCGCTTCCGATACCAAGCACCCGTTCAGCCACAGTTTGCATCGACTTAAGCCACGCCTTTTCCTCATCGGGAGCTTTTTGATATGGACGTTTATAAAGCGTCAAAACAGCCGACACCTTCGAATAAGGCTCCGCATTTTCTACACATTCATAATAAACGTCAACACAGAGCGGCACTTCTGGAATATCCTTGTCATAAAGCCTAAAACAAAAAACATCGTTTCGTTTTGCCCATTTTAACAGATGCTTTTTGCTCTTGACCAACCTATTTTCAAAATATGCCTGTTGCTCTAAAATTTTTTTGTTATCCATCGCAGTCCGTATATTCCGTATATTAAAAAGTAAAAAAGGCTAAAAAACTTGCCATAAAATCGTATCAGTCTTTATGCAATAATAACGACAAAATGCTCTCAAGGCATTTGCCCCAAGAGCTTTGAAACAAAGCAATCTTTCCGCAGATTGCACAGAAACACTGTAAAATTTTAGTCTTTGATACCGTAGCGCTTCTTAAAGCGATCGATTCGTCCAGCCGTGTCAACCAATTTTTGCTTTCCTGTAAAAAACGGATGACATGCAGAACAAATTTCAACGTGGATATTTTCTCCAGTTGAACGTGTTTCAATCACATTGCCGCACGCACACGTAATCTTTGTCATTTCGTATTTCGGTTGTTTATCCTTTTGCATATCTTTCTCCAAAAATATAATGAAACATTATACCTAAATTGCACAAAAAAATCAAGAGCCTTGGTTCATTGAATTTAAGAACATGTGGTTATTTTTTGTTTTTCGCATATTTTTTATCAATAATTCGATAATTTCTGCATCATCAAGCGGATTGATACTTTTGCGTAAAACCCACATTTTTTGCAGTTCTTCGTCGCTGAGCAAAAGCTCCTCCTTGCGTGTTCCAGATTTTTTGATATTGATTGCAGGATACAAACGACGGTCGGAAAGCTTTCTGTCCAAAATAACTTCCATGTTGCCAGTTCCTTTAAACTCTTCAAAAATAACTTCATCCATCTTGCTACCAGTTTCAATCAACGCCGTCGCAATAATCGTCAAACTTCCGCCTTCTTCGATATTGCGTGCAGCACCAAAAAATCGCTTTGGTTTATGCAATGCATTTGAGTCAACACCACCAGACAACACCTTGCCAGAAGTCGGCATTGTTTGGTTGTACGCTCGGGCCAAGCGTGTTATGGAGTCAAGCAAAATCACCACATCGCGTTTATGCTCAACGAGGCGCTTTGCCTTTTCGATAACCATTTCAGCAACTTGCACGTGTCGCGTTGCCTGCTCGTCAAATGTCGAGGAAATAACCTCCGCCTGAACAGTTCGCTCCATATCTGTTACTTCTTCTGGTCGCTCATCAATCAAAAGCACAATCATATAAACTTCGGGATGATTTTCCGTAATTGCGTTTGCAATCTTTTGCAAAAAGATGGTTTTACCAGTACGCGGAGGAGCTACAATCAAACCTCGCTGCCCCTTTCCGATTGGACAGAAAAGATTCATCATACGAGTGGAAAGCTCTTCACCTGTTGTTTCAAGGTTAAGTTTTTCGCGAGGATACAACGGAGTAAGGTTATCAAACGAAATGCGTAGCTGTGCTTGTTTTGGCTCTTCAAAGTTTACAGTCTCAACACGCAAAAGTGCAAAAAACTTTTCGGCTTCTTTCGGTGAGCGAATTTGTCCGTACACCGTATCGCCTGTCTTTAGCGTAAACAAGCGGATTTGGCTCGGCGATACGTAAATATCGTTCGGTCCAGGCAAGTAGTTGTTTTGAGGTGAACGCAAAAAACCAAAACCGTCTTGTAACACCTCAAGAGTTCCAGACGCAAAAACTAAACCGCCTTGGTTTGCATGCGTTTTCAAAATAAACAAAATCACTTCCTGTTTTTTCATCAGGAGGAGGTCTTCGTTATTTATACCGTAACTCAAGGCAAGTTCGCGCAAATTATTCATGCGCATTTTTGTGAGCTCATTGATAACAAGTTGTTTACCGCTCATCGGAAGATTTTCCGCATTCTCACCTGCTTCAAGCGGTTCTTCTGCAATGATTTCCTCAGCTGATTTACGCACACGCGTTTTCGCTGTCGCTGCTCGCGGCTTTGTACCACGCGGTTTAACTGG
Source organism: uncultured Treponema sp. (assembly GCA_937890985.1). Lineage (GTDB taxonomy): Bacteria > Spirochaetota > Spirochaetia > Treponematales > Treponemataceae > Treponema_B. The sequence goes on from CALAEM010000038.1 coordinate 6,567, forward strand.
CTTTTCCGCAAAGTCGTTTTCAGTCGGCTCATCATTAACCTCTTCCTTCTTAGCCACTCGAACTGCTCGCAGTACCTTCGGTTTTCTTACAAGTACTTTTCGCTTCGGTTTTTCAGTTTCTATTGCTTCCGCAGTTTCGCCAAAATCAAAACCGCTATTTTCAATATCGAAACCTAAATCATTTTCCTTATCCATATAATTCTCCATAAACTGGCATATATTTGTCTGGGCATCTAATTCGCAAAAAAAGTTTGCATATACCCTATTAATAAATTAAAAATCAGTATTTAATACATTCAAAAAAGACGCAATCGCATGTTCGGTAGTCTTTTTTCTTATTTCGTTTCTATCACCAGTGAAATAAAGCGTTTCACTTTCTGTGTAAATAATTTTCTCACGCAAAAACCTCGAAATGGCAAAGCACACAGTTCCAACGGGAACTGTTTCCGTACCGCCTCCAGGCCCTGCGATACCAGTTACCGCAAGTGCTACACAGTTTTCACTTCCAGTAATTTCAGCTCCTCGAAGTAAAGCCCCCGAAGCCATTGATTTTGCAACTGGCTCACTGACCACGCCAAACCTCTCGATAAGCATTTTTCCAACCGAAAGCACTTTCGTTTTCGCCTGCTGTGTGTAAACGACAAACCCAGCCACAAGCACATCAGACGCTCCTGGAATTTCGGCAAAGCTACTTGCTATCAAGCCCGCCGTCAATGATTCGGCAGTTACCAAAAAAATGCTTTTTTTCCGAGCCTCGGATAAGGCTTTTTCAACGCCAGTACTCATCAACTAACGTCCCAACTGCGATTTTATGTCAGATGCACTCATCGAAAATAAATCACCGTCAACACTAATATTGTCCCTAAGCATTTTCACATTGCCTTCAAAGTCAACTGCATCGGCGATTTTTAACTTTGACGCAACAATATTGCCCGTCATTTTGCAACCGCTTGCCAACTCAACGTCATCAACCGCTGTAATATTTCCAGTTAACTCACCTTTTAGCAAAACCGAATGAGCATGCACAAAGTCGGTTTCACATTTTGAACATTTTTCTATACTTAAATCGCCCAAACCATCAATTGAGCCTGAAAACTTTCCTTCTATTTTTAAACTGTCAGAAAATTTTAAATGCCCCGACAAAATTGTCTCTTTTCCCAACACGGTTACATTTTTATCACGCTTTCCTCTAGCCATCTTTATGTCTCCATCCGATTATATTAAACGCTATCACCAATAGCACCGCTAAACTGCCGCAAACAAAACCCCAGCCAAGCACATCGCCAATTTTCGTGTACAAAGTATTCGATGCTTCAGGCACTTCGCAATTCACTGTCAAAACGCCTTTTTGAAAAGGCGGCAGTTTCTGCAATATTTTCCCGTGCCCATCGATGTAACAAGTTACACCCGTTGCCGTCGCTCTCAAAACTGGTAAACCAGTTTCCGCAGCACGAAAGACACTAGTACTCAAATGCTGCAACTGACACACAGGACTTTTTGACCACGCATCGTTCGAAATATTTATCAGTAGCTGACAGCCATTTCGTGCAAAATCCCGCGTGAGATACCCAAAATTGTCTTCAAAGCAAATCGGCACCGAAAACTTCAAGCCAGCGAGATCAAACACTTTCGCTTCCGAGCCTGCTTCATATAACGGCGTACCAGCACTAACCAAAGCCTCGTACACAAACGGCAATATCCGCTTGTAAGGGAAGCTTTCAGTGAGCGGCACCAAATGCTGCTTATAATAATATTCGGGCGTCGGTGGGCGAGTATTACGCCCAGGCTCAAAAAGCAGTGCCGCGTTATAATCCACCCTACCCGCTTCCAAATCATCGCTGGTACCTGCCAGTGCCGCATCGTAAATTGCTTCATCGTTCCCAATGATAAACGGCACATTTTGCTCATCCAAAAAGTCAAGCAATCTCGTAACAAGCGAAAAAACTTCAGCATCAGAGCGAAATCGGTAATGCCACTTAATCCGAGGTACAAATGCTGTTTCAGGCCATACAACCAACGAAAGATTCTCCTGACCAGCAAGAGCCTCATTCGACAGTTGCATCAGCACATCCAAATCGGCAACATAATTTGAAGTGCCACTTTTCCAAGGGTCTGAGTTCGGTTGAACCAAAGCTATTTTGTGCACACTTCCGCTAAGTTTGGGTTGCATAAAAAAAGGCAAAAAACTTAACCCAAAAATAAATACGTATCCAACAATAAAAAGCATTTTTTCACGCAAAAAGCAACAAAACTTCTCAAAAAAATTTTGCTTAACTTCCGATTGCTCTATTTTCCCATTTATGACACGGACAACAAAGGCAGCCAAAAACGCCGACGGAAATACGATTATCGCCGAAACACCCCAAACCCCGAACAACGACGCAACAGGCAGCAAAGCGGTGAACTTCCACTGGCTATACCCGATAACGCCGTACGAAAATCCAAAAAAGCCTTTCGTTTTTAGGTATTCGTACGCAAGGTATAAAATCCAGTGTGTCAAAAAAGCTTTTTCACCGAAAGCTTTTGTGCAAAGTCCCAAAAGTGGCGTTAAAACAGCAAAAAAGCAAAAATATAAAAATGCAATTCCAAAAAATGCCACAGGGCTAAAATCAAATAACCAAAACACCAAAGCCAAGTGTGCAAAAGCCCCGTATATTCCGCCCCAAAGCGGAGCCGTTTTCAAAGGCACAATGGAAGCTAGCACAAAAAAAGGCACCAACGCGACAAACGCAATACAGCCCAAACCGTTTGCAACTAGTACATTCGGTTGACACAACACAAATAAGCACGTCCCCAAAAGTACTAAGCCAGCTTTGAGAAAAAAATGCTGTAATTTCATACTTCAAAAGCTCCGCTGGCAAGATTATTCTCTGCATCATCAAACTTTTCGGAACTCGAATGATTTACAGCAGATTGTGGCAGCGTTCCTTTTTTATTCACGCTTTTTTTTAAGTTTTTTCCAGGAGTAAAAACAACAGATGACGTTTCAGGCATTTCCATAACCTTCTTTTCTTGAAAGTTAAACTGCTGTCGTCCGCCTCCGCCCCGCTTTTCCATTGAAAAAACCCCGAGACCTCTAATTTCGACTGTGTCTCCAGCTTCCAAGCATTCAATCAAGCACGCTACAAAGGAGTTCACCACAGAGCGGATGTCCTTCAACTGCAAATCCGATTTTTCGTACACGCTTGAAATAAGGCTATTTTTTGTGTGTTTTTTTATTTCCATGATTGCACTAGATGTACCTGATTGAAAGTTTTAGAATTGAAAGCACTACAACTATACATATTGAAGTTTTTAACGTATTAAAAACTTCAATACCCGACAACGACCTTTACAGGCTATTCAGTTTTTTTGTTAAACGAAACGTTGTAAAACTTGTGCATTCGCGACTTTTTTCGTGCAGCGGCATTTTTCGAAATAATTCCTTTTCGTGCTGCCGAATCAAGTTTACTTGCAAGCTCGCGCAAGCCAGCCTCTGCTTTTGCCGCGTCTCCCGCTTTAACAAGTGCAGTATATTTTTTTGCACAAGTTCGCACGCTGGTTTTCACAGACTTGTTCCGAAGGCGTCTTGCTTCGTTTTGCTTCTGTCGTTTTACTACAGAATGATTTTTCATAGTGTTCCTCCACTCTTTAAATTTCTAAAATAAAATAAAAATTACAGAAAATATTTGCAAATTAAAGCATTTGCATTTTTTTCGAAATTGCAACTCTTAACTTTTGTGCATCGCCTGCAGTATATCCAAGAGCAACAGCTCGGTCTAAGTCTGCGAGGGCTTCCACATAATTTTCTTCATGGTAATATGATAAAGCCCGTCGAAAACACACATGTGCCTGATAGGGATTTATCTCAAGCGATCGCGAAAAATACTCAATCGCCTGTGCGTGCCGATCCAAAAGCGTCAGTGCAATACCAACATAATATTGCGAGCGAAAGTTATTTTCATCGTATCCGACGCTTCGCAAAAAATCATTCAAGCTGCTTTCATAGTCGCCCTGAGCAAAATACACCATACCGCGATGCTTGAATATAACCGATAGTATAACATTATTGTCAGTTTTGTCAATAATTTTTGTGTAAATTTTTGCAGCTTTTTTGAAATCTCCAGCATTATGAGCCGAAATCGCATTCAAAACCAAGTCGTCAATACTTTCTGGTTCATACAACGAAGGCGTTTCAACCGTTTGCCCGTCAGACTTTTTATCAAGCCCATCATCAAAAAAAGCAGCACTAAAATCATCTGCATGCGAATAAAAATCCGCACGCCGTTTTTCAAGCTCAACATTGAGCTTCGTTTGATAATCGCGCACTTCCTGAAAAATAATATCGGCAAGGCTTAAGCTTGCATTTATCGCTGCCATTTTTCGCTTGAGCGGTAAATCAAACGGCGAAAACTCAGCTTTATACACAAGCTCATGCTCAACTTCCGCCCAAGCATCTTGCAAAATCGTTCGAATTTGAATCTCAAAAACCAAGCCATCAGGCAAAGTCAACCCAGCCTTCAAATCCTCAGGTATTTTAAGAAGCACGTGTGTCGAAACATAACCAAATTCAATCACGTTGCGATTCGAACCCTTACGCTCAATTTCAACAATTTCAAAATTCTCTTTTAAAATCTGTTCAACAACTGGTAAATCATTTAAAAAAGAACAAACAATCCTAATCGCGACAATATCCGTGATATTTGTCGGCAGATCGGCAGTAGCCTCTTTCGGCGGATATTTCAAAAGCTTTGCATAGTAGCTAGCAAAAGTTTTGACACGCGATCGATAGGACGGTTGAGATTTTAACTGCACGATTTCTTCCAGTCGTGCCAAAATACGCGAAAGCAACATCTCAAAGTTCGGCTTATATGTGTTAAATTTTTCCAACACCAAAGCCTTGTTTGGCATAAATTTCGATTGCTGTTCTGCTTTATCCATAATATAACAGGGAGGGAAAAATCGTTCCCCATAACGATATTCGCTTGAGGAACGACTTTTTAATGCGACTTATTAGCTCTTATTGCTTGTCCGCACCTTCAGCACCAGCTGACGGTGAGAAACCTTCTTCAGTAGCTTGCTTTTCAGCTTCAACAAAACGCAACAATTGTTTCATACCAAAGCGTTTTGCTTCAGCTCGTTGCTTTTCTTGAGCTCGCTGAGTTTGGATGCCCCAGATGTCTTCATCTGCGAAATCACGAGAAGTTGTCAAAACAGCTTTGTCATAGATGATTTTAACATCTTTGAAATAGCCTACAAACGGACCACCATCGTGAGCAGCATCACGCGTAATCTGGAAACCAGCAAACACAACAGACGGCAATGCAATCGGGTATACTGGATACAATCTCAATTCACGTGCTCGAACATCAGTGATGTACGAAGGATTGCTCCAAACCAACTCTCTCCAACCGTCGAACAACAAATAGCCCATGAAATATCGTTTCGTTTCATTGTTCTGGTCGCGGAGCAACACATAAAGACCGTGCGGGAAGTTACCGCCGTAGGTATTTACAGCGATTGATTTGATAACGCCCGTGTTGCGAACAACGCCGTAACCGTCTTCAAATCGGCCCTTTCCACTTGCTTTGTCTTCTTCTGTCGGTGCCTGAAGGTTGCCTTGATCATCAGCTTGAGCCATCGGTGCGTAAATCGGAATTTCAAAAGAGGGCTTAATAATTGCATTTGCATTATTTGCCCAAGTCGGAAACTCAACGCGGACACCCATCAGCTTCTGTCCTGCAAAATTCTTTGCCTCTGCAGAAACCTCAGATTCCTTTGCATTTGAAACAGCAACACTGATCGGGTTCTGTGATGACGAGTTCAGTGCAATTTCCCACTGAGTAATAGCCAATGATGTTTTCATCAAGGACTTTTGCTCATCAGTATACGACGCACCAGCGGTCTGACCGTAATCCATAACCGTTCTGCGGTTTTGAGTCAAAACGCCGTTCTTTTCAATAATGTCGGCATTAAGATTCTGGAAGTCGATGATAACCGCTTCATCTGCCACAGCAGTTCCAACCAAGAGGAAAGCTGCTGTCAAAAAAACTAACATTCGTTTCATTTTTAAAACTCCTTTTCGCTTTAAAATTACCCTGTTATGCATCAAGTATAGTATAACTATTTTTTTTTGTCAAGCCTAAAATGTAAAATATTGCAAAATTTTTGATTTTTTTTATCTTTTTTTTTGCAACAAACGCACATAAAAAACTTTTAGGAGATATTATTGAAGGTATGGATACGATTTATGATTTTTCGAGTGTCATGAATGAAGATGACGAACAAGTTTTTTTTGAAAGCGACAACCCCACCGATACAGAGGACGCATCGGTTGACGAAGTTGCTCACTGTGCAAAGTCAGTCTTCGGGGTGCCGTCGCTTTTTCCATGGCAAAGATTGGCTATTGCGAACATTTTAGACGGAGTCAACGAAGTAACTGCGTCAAATATCGAAGTTATTGATGGTGTTGACGAGCTTGAAAGCGGACTCGGCGGAGAGTTAGCCGAAAAATCTGCATTTGTGTTCGAAGAAGACGGGCATTTTCGTGCAAAGCAAATAATTTTGCTGCCAACTGGAGCTGGAAAGTCGCTTTGTTTTCAGGTTCCCGCCCTCTTACTGCCGACACCGAGCCTTGTGGTTTACCCGCTTTTGGCGTTAATGTCCGATCAAGTGCGGCGTTTACGCGAAGTCGGTATTGAGCCAGTTTTGCTTCGCGGTGAACAGTCAACTGAGGAGAGAGCTACCGCGGTGAATCGGCTAAGAAACTTCGAAGAAAGCAATGTCAAGTTGATAATTGCTAATCCTGAGATTTTGCAAAATGAGGAGATTTTAGCACTTTTGGAAAAATTGCAGATTTCGCATATTGCGATTGACGAAGCACATTGTGTCAGTGAGTGGGGAGATAGCTTCCGTCCATCATACACAAAACTAAAAAACGTGATAGAAAGAATAAAACCGAAAGCAATTACCGCTTTCACTGCAACGGCAAGTCCAGACGTGCTGAACCGAATCAGCGAAATTCTTTTTGACGGCAAAGCACGCATTGTCCGAGGCGAAACCGACCGCGAAAACCTTCGCTATGCTGTAAAAACTTGTCGCGTTAAGCCACCAGCCCTTTTGAAACTTGTGTGCGAAAGCGAAAAACCGCTTGTGATTTTTGCGTCAAGTCGTGGCGGGACGGAGCGTATTGCAGCATTTTTGCGATATACGCTGAAAACGAGCGAAATTCGCTTTTATCACGCAGGATTGGAGCGAGCTGAAAAAGAACAATGCGAAGCTTGGTTTAACCAAAGTGATGAAGGCATTTTAGTTGCAACCTGCGCGTGGGGAATGGGCGTGGACAAAAAGAATATCCGCACGGTTATCCACTATGAAGCCCCATCGACAGTTGAAGCCTATGTCCAAGAAGCAGGACGCGGCGGACGAGACGGTCTTGTGTCAAAGGCAATTCTGTTGTGGTCGCCTGAAGATGAGCTTAGGCTCAAAAAAGCTCAAGGCACAGCCCTTTCGCGAGCCGCTCACGTCATCGCCTACGCAACAGCAAAAAGTTGCAGACGTACGATATTACTGAAGAGCTTGGGCGACACAAATGCCTCAAGTCAGTACAGCGAAATGCACAACAAAGCTTGCTCTGGCTGCGATGTTTGCGATAATACAGCTTTATACAAAGCAGAAGACGAAACTGCCCTTCTCGCTTTTCTAAAAAACTACAAAAAAACTTTCACACAAGTCCAACTTGTCGATTACTTAAAGGAGCAAAACCGCTCCTGGCGACCTTCCGACTTGAACGCCCTCGTGAACATCTTGAAACGTGAAAATAAAATCACCGAAAGTACATCGTTTTTATGGAAGAAAAAATTACGGAACATCAAAGCATAATACGACTTTTCACCTAAGACTTGGGCTTTATCGTAGCTTTTGCGTTATCGCGTCAATGACAAAATCAGGCGTTGAAGCTCCAGCCGCCAATCCAATGATTTTCGCAGAATACGCTTGAGGCGGAAGCTCGTCGGCATTTTCAACCAAAAAGCAATTACAATGCAATTCTTGTGCAGTCCGAAAAAGCCGGTTGGTATTTGTAGAATTTTTGCCGCCGACCACGATAAGCACATCGCACTCATCCGCAAGTTTAATCAAAGCGTCTTGTCGCTTTTGCGTCGCAGGGCAAATGGTTTTAAAAACTTTGAGCATAGTTTCATCTGTGCCTTTCGACAAATCCGCAACCTTTTGCGAAAAAATTTCGATTACCTGCTCGTACTCGGTTTGCTTCACGGTAGTTTGGGCTATCAAACAAAGCGGCAACATATTGGAACGCACGTGAAAGGCGTGAGCTTCATCGGCATTCGCAATCACGGTACAAGGCTTTTTCCCTGCCCACTCCGCATACGATTTTACGCTTAAAACTTCCTGATGCTCTTTTTCACCGACTAACACAACGTGAAAACCGGCACTCGCAGCGGCAAAAGCTCTTTTTTGACTTTGAAGCACATGCGGACACGTTGCGTCAATCACCTTGCGAAAACTCTTTTCAAGCTGCTCTTTTGCCGCAGCTTCAATTCCATGAGCACACACAATAATAATCGCGTCGGAAAAATCACACGCCTTGTCAAGTGCGACTTGCTTGTCCAAAACGTAAATTGCGTGGCTTTCCAAAAAGTGAATTGCATCTGCATTGTGGATTAATTTATCAAAGGTAAAAATTCTAGCTTCCGGAAAATCACGGCGTGCGTTGAGTGCCTTTTCCATTGCCGATTTTACGCCAGAGCAAAACCCTGAAACTTCCGCCTGAATAATCATTCGACTCACGTGGCAATTATACTTAAAAAAACTTCGCAATGCAAGGATAGCTTTTGCGAAAATCAAGCCTCACAAATAAATCACAATTTTAAAAATACGACTACGGTTATAAAATTTTTATGCTAGAAACTTTTTATCATTATCGTTATAATCGTGAAAATATACAGGAACTAAACTGATGAAAAAATTTTTTATTAAAGCCGACACAGTTCGGAATGATGCATTTGCTCTTGCAAAAAAACTTATTGATGAAGATTACATACCTGACATTATGTTCGTCTCGATGCGTGGCGGTGCCGAAATGGGAAATGCAATGAATGAATTTTTTAAATTCGCTCTCGGTAAAAATTATAAAACAATTTTTGCTACAGTTGTTGCTCACTCATATACGGATGTGCAGAAAAAAAATGACGTTGTATTTGACGGCTGGACATACGAGCCTGAAAATGTGCATCTGTCGCACAAGGTTTTGGTGGTCGATGATATTTGCGATTCGGGCGCGACTTTAAAGAAGATTTCCGAAAAATTTCGCGAGCTTGGTTTTGAAAAAGATGCGGTACGATTTGCAGTTCATGACTACAAGCACTTTTTATATGACGGAGCAGCAAGCGTCAACTTTGTGCCTGATTACTTTTGCACAAAGCATGAAATAAAAAACGAAGAAGAAAATATTTGGGTGCATTATATGAGTCACGAGTTAATCGGACTTTCGCACGAACAGTTTAAAGAAAATTATTTGAAAGAATATCCTGAGCTGGAAAAAATTTTTGCTGGAATATTTTGAAGGAGCATAAGGTGAAAAAAATTTGGCTTGCGTTTTATTGTTTATGTTTATTTACGGTTGCTGCCGAAGCAGCCGATAATGTCCAAGATAAAAATCAACCTGCGTTTAATTTCGAACAAACTATTTCACCAGAGTTACCGCTTGAGTATTCTTATCTGCAAGACGTTGTAGAAATAACATACACAAAAAAAATTAAAAATGCAACGCTTTATTTTCGCCAGTACAACGAAAAATCAAATGCAAATGCATTTGGCACTTTAGAAGCAGGCAAAAAACTTTCATCGGTGTACGGTTCGACGGTTTGCTTTTGGCTTGAATATAATGATGGTATAAAATCGCGTGCGAAAATTTTTTATGCACAAAAAAATAACCGAGAGAAAAACAACGCCAGTGAAAATACTCTTATGCAAATTTTTTCTCCGCAGTCAGGAACTTGGAAAAATGCACAGCTTTTAAATATCAGTGCATCCCCAAACACAACGGTATATTATTCGCTAGACGGAAGTGAACCTGAACAATCTGGGCAAATTTATTTTAAGCCTTTCGTTATCGAAAAAGCTGGACGTGTTAATTTAAAAGTAAAAGCTGTATCGACAAACGGCAAAACCGAAGAAGTTGAAATCAATTACGCAGTGTCTCCGAAAGGTGCAGAACCGAGTTCGTCATTTTCGTTTTTAACAACACTTCCGCAACAAAGCGAAAGCATAAAAGAAAAAAAACTTCCATATAACATTTTAGCTTGGAACTATGTTGAGTTTATATTGCAGTCGCCTATACGATACGAAATAACAAAACAAAACAAAGTGCCTGACAGTCTTGAAAGCGTTTACAAAAAATATTCAGGTCCGATATTTTTGGATAGAAGCGAAGACCTTTATATTTTTTGGTCTTGTGAAAGTTTTGAAAAAGGCGAAGTTCAGAAAATATTTTTACCTGCAAAACCTAAACTCACAGTTTCACAAAATGCGGTGAGTACTAAACCTATTACGATTAAACTTTCCGACAAGAGGTATGATTATTATTTTGCAGTTGCAGATTTATTTACTCCATATGAGCCAGATTTATATTCGTACAAAATTGAAAATACCTCACATACATTTTCGCTAAACGATGGTGAAGAGTTTCACTACAATCTGAGAATTAAAGCTTTTTATGAAGGTGTTTCCCAAGGCGAGTTTTTTGCGGACTTCACCATCGACAAAAAAAAGCCGCCGAAGCTGGAGCCGATTTTTAGCAAAGACAAAGCAGAAAATGCGGCAGTCATTATGCGACTGCCTGAGCTTCCTGCCAACGCGGATTATGAGCCTATTGTAAAAATTTCGCCTGAAGTTAAAAAGCAAAATGACGGCAGCTACATTTTAGATGGCGAAAATGAACGAAGCACATCATACAGAGTTGTTGCATACTATGAAGATGCAGCAGGAAACCGCGGTGAAGTTTTCCAAACGGAAATTACTGTAAGCCCTTTTTCGTTGTATGTTGACAGTGAACACGGAGGTACAAACGGAAATGATGGGTCGAGCAAAAAACCTTTTTCACACATCAACCAAGCATTTGAATTTATAAAAAATAAAAAAAATACTGCACATGCAAAAAAGATTTGGACAATATATGTGAATGGAAATTTTACAATTGACGAGCCAATTTTTGTCGGTGATAAAATTGAAGTAAAAGGAAACAACGCAGTATTTAATTTTCAAACAAATGCAGGTTTTGTTTTGGAAAATGCAAATGTTAATTTTTCGGGAATTATTTTCAAACGCACTGAGCACGAAGATGAACCTAGAACCGTGCCTGTTATTTACGCTTCAAATAGCAGCATGAATATTTATAACTCGCAATTTGATATAAACAACGGTGGCAATGTTATTAGTTTATTTTACACTTCGGCACTTTTCCAAAATATAATTATTTCAAGCAATCAAAAAAAATACAGCGAGTGCTTTTTGATAAAAAACTCCGAAGCGATTATTCACGACGTAAAATTAACACTTGAATGTAATTCCGCAGTTGCATTCCACTGCAGCGACTCATTGTGTCAGTTTACAAATTGCAACGTTAACATAACTAGTGCCATTGCCTGCCGAATGCTGGAATGTATACGCACAAATGCTGAGCTGCAAAATGTTGCAGCGGTGCGACTACCAGATGTGTATAATACCGATGCGTGTATTTTCAGTGATAACGCTTCTCAGATTACACAAAACAAAATGAGCATAAACGGTTTTAAATATGAGCATAAGCGATAACATAATTTGCGGCATAGATGAAGCTGGACGCGGCTCACTTGTTGGGCCAGTTTTTGCAGGAGCAGTTATTCTTCCAGAATGTTTTGACACAACGCTACTCGCCGATTCGAAAAAACTTTCAGAGCGTCAACGTGAACACAGTGCAAAAATAATTCTTTCAGAGTGTATGTTCGGCGTTGGCGTTGCAAGCCTTTGCGAAATTTACGAAAAAAATATTTTGCATGCGTCAATGCTTGCGATGAAGCGTGCATATTATTCTCTGGTGAAAAAATTAAATGATGTAAACAGAATCGAAAAAATACATTGCATTGTAGACGGCAATCGAACGCCAGAAATACCAAACTGCGAAGCGGTTATCAAAGCTGATGCAAAGGTGCATGAAGTGATGGCTGCTTCAATAATTGCGAAAGTACTCCGTGATCGTTTGATGAATGCGTATGGAAAAAAATTTCCACAGTATGGTTTTGAAAAACACAAAGGCTACTGCACAAAAGCACACGTCGAAGCGATTTTAAGCTTTGGTGAATCTCCAATCCATCGAAAAAGTTTTACCTATCCAGGCAAACGATAAATATATTTTTTAATCAAAAACAAAGCATACGTTACGATAAAATTATCTGCAACACCACCAGTTGAAATATTTTTGTCAACACAATATTTATCCAATGCGGTAATGTCATCGTACGTCGACGCATTCAGTGCTTGCCGCCTTATAAAATTCAAAGCATCAATTCCACCACGCTTAATTGTTGTAGTATCATACGTGTGCTGCAAAATATTTAGTGTCAACGTTTCGCTTGACGCACCGCTTTCCAGAAGCGGCAGAAATATTTCGAAGTGATGTTCAAACCCTGATGCAACTTCACCGCGAATGCCTAAATATTTTAGCTTGCCATTTGTCTCACGTTGAGTAATATCTAGCAAGCAAGGTGCGGAAAAGTCAGCAATATATTTTTTCAAGCACGAAAAGTTTTTTGTGCGTAACACAGCAGCAGATAAAATCAAAAGTAAAAAATGTGCACCTTTATAAGTATTCACACCTCCACAGTTTGCTAAAAGTTTTTTTTCAAAATTAATTCCGTACGCACGCAATGCAGCAAAGTCTTTGATATTTTTTTTCCGCAATTTTTTAATAGCTTCGCAAACAATTTCAACACCTTGAAGCATCAACAAAAAATTCATATCTGGATGACTGCCATTTGAATTCACATTCACGCAACCGAGAGAAACTTCACGGCACAACTCTTCCAACATGCTAGCACGTGCAATGTGTGACAAAAGTGTTTGCATATTATGTGCACTTGTAAAAAATTGTTCGGTCATTGCAACAGTTTTTTTTAAAACATCTTCAGTCGAATGAGTTCGATTACGCACGCAAAGAACGGCAGCATTATCACAAAGCAAGCATTTTCGAGGATGCATATTTATATCCGTGCGTGAAAAAATTTTTTCCTCTGTGCGAACATCAATGTCAGCCAAACGACCGAGGAAAAAATTTTCTTCGATCAAAATCATCTTCCACTTTACATTATGTGGCAGCTCATCAGTTAGAATAAAAAAAATAAGACCTTCAAACGTGAGTGAATGAAAAATTTTTTTTGCGTGAATTTTTTTTTGAACTTTCAAAAAATGCAAGTACGAAATTAAATGTGCATACATTGTGTTTTTATTTTCGCCTGCATAATTTGCTCGAATTGTAATTAACGTGCAGCCAAAATTTTCTTTCATTATTTTTTGTTCAAACATCTCACGAGCTTCACGTGCATCAAGAAGTTTTTTCAAATTATCTTTCATGAGCTTTATCTTTTAAAAATTGCAACGTATATTCGGAAACATAAGCTGCAAGTTTTTCAAAATTTTTTTCCAAAAAATATTTTCGAACAACTGATGCACTGACAACATTTTCAGACACATAAAGCCTTTCAATTATTTTTACTGCACACTGATATTTAGGCAATTCATCCGATAAAACTTCGTTGTATATTTTTGTACTTACGTCAATCGGTTCATCACCCAAAAACCTAATTGCAATTTTAAATTGAGGAACAAAGTATTTTGCAAATACTCTCGCATCGATGAGTGCATGCTCTGTACTAATCAGTTTTTTTTCTTTTAAAAAATATGACGGAAATGTTGCCGCACTAATTAAAAACTTTGTTGAAGGAAGAACAATAACATTAGGAATATCTTTTGTGTTTTCCTTCACCAAATGAAAACGCTCATCAAAAGAAAAAAAACTTTTGTTTTCTTCAACCACAAAGACGAGAAGAAAATCAACTTCACGTGAAGACGTTTCAATTAAAAATTTATGCCCAAGCGTAAAAGGATTTGCATTCATCACAACTGTACCAATTTTTTTTCTCGTATCAATGCACGCATTGATATTATTTTCTAAAACGATTTTTTGTAAAGTCTCAGTAATGCTGCAATCGCTTTTATACATCAGCACACTTTTTTCTCCTTGTGCCAATGTTTCAAAATTATAACTTGCGAAAAATTTTACATTATCCAACTTTGTAAAAACAAAAATAGTTTTTTCATGCTCTGTGTAGCATTCCGTGAGCAGCGAAGAAATAATTGTATCAAATAAACCGCCACCTCGATATTCATCGGAAACGGCGAAACACTTCAAAACATTTTTGTCGCGGCAGCCACAAGCAACAATATCTTCATCGTCAAAAACACAATAGCATGATTCTGCAAAGTCAAAAGCTAAATCAGATTGTGCCAAAAACGTTTCAAGCCGCTTTCGATTAAAATCCAACGAAAGGTTTAGTTTTTGTTCAATCAACATAGTCATCAAATAATTTTTTCAAAGCATTGAGTGCTTTTCCTCGATGAGACACTGCGTTTTTTTCCGCATCGGAAAGTTCAGCCATAGTTTTACCGAGCTCAGGAATAAAGAAAATCGGATCATAGCCAAAACCGTTTTCGCCACGTGTGGCTTCAAGAATTTCACCTGTGCAAATTTCCTGCACTGCAAAAAAACGGTCAGGTTGCACATACAAAACAAGGCAGCACACAAAATACGCTGCACGATCTTTCGACTGTCCCAACTCTGCCAACAACTTTTCGATGTTCTTTTTATCTTGCGGTTTGTCGTCCGCATGCGAAACTGCATATCGAGCCGAATAAATCCCAGGTGCACCATTCAACGTCTGAACACACAACCCCGAATCATCGGCAAGCACCGGCACCTTAACGACCTCGTACAAACTACGAGCCTTAATCAACGCATTTTCAAAAAAAGTTTTTCCGCTTTCATCAGGATTAAAAGCAATATTTAAGTCCGCAGGCGTTTGAATTTTTATCTGCGGAAGGATGGACTGCATTTCAAAAAGTTTATGTTTATTTCCAGTCGCTAAAAAAAGCTCTCGAATATTTTTTAATTCCATAAAAATATATTTTAATGCTAAATTTATTTTTGTCAAGATAAACTTTTTTATTTTAATAATAAAAATTTGTAAACGGCAAAGCTTATCCACGGGGCGGTTCAAAAATTGGCATCCGTGCCAATTTTTGAACTTCGAGTTTGTATTAAAACCGTGCATCCTGCACGGT
>CALAEM010000039.1 GCA_937890985.1 uncultured Treponema sp.
TGCGTTTTTTTGTCAAGTACTTTTTTAGTTTTTTTTGAAAAAATTTTGCCTTCTCATAAAAGAAAATTCTTTTGCAAGCAAGGCAAAATCAAAAAAACGCAAAGCTAGTAAAAAGCCAAAAGCTCAGGATAAAACGACTCAAGCTTTTTCGTTCAAAACATAACGCTAAAATACAACTCGCAGTCTATTTTAAGCGAAAGCTTTTCCGTTTACAGGCTACAAACGAAAAAACTAGCCGACCAAAGCCAAGCTAAACCACGGCACGTAAGTTACCAGCAACAGGATAATTAGCTGCACAATCAAGTACGGCAAAATGTCGCGTGCGATTTTCAAGACGGGTTTTTTGAATGTGTAGCTCGCGATAAAAAGGTTCATACCGACTGGAGGCGTCAAAAATCCGAGAGCGAGGTTCGTCAAGAAAATGACGGCGATATGCACCGGATGCAGTCCGAAGCTTTCCGCAATCGGGATAATGAGGGGCGAAACCACGAGAATCGCCGAGTACAAATCCATAATGCAGCCAACAAGCAATAGCAGAATGTTGAGAAGCAGCAGGAAGACGTATTTGTTCGAAATGTGCAGTAAAACAAAGTCGCTCAAAATGCCCGGGATGTTCGCATCGATAAAGTACGCCGCCAAGCCCTTCGCCGCACCAACGATAATCAGCACGCCGCCGACAACTGGAACGTTGTTGACAATCGAGTCGAAGGCTTGCTTGATGGTGAAATCTTTGCGAACAAAAACTTCGATGACAAAGGCATAGACAGCGGCAAAGGCAGCGGTTTGCACGAGCGTGAAAAGATTGCTGAAATACAGCAAAAATATCGCAAGTGGCAGGAGAAGCTCCAAAAACGATGAGACAAACGCCTCGCCCAAACGCTTCGGCGAAAAGCGTGCACCAGTTTTATTTTTGTCTAAAATAACGCCCAGTATAATCGTAGCTAACGCAAGTAAAAGTCCTGGTAAGACAGTGCCTTTGAAAATGTCGAATACGTTTGCACCAGAGAAAATATTGGTGACAGCATACAAAATGACGGCAAAGCTGGGCGGAAGCAAAATACCAATTGCACCTGACGCGGTGATAAGTCCTTCAGCCTTGTCTTTGTCGGAGCCAGTGCCAGTTAAAATCAAACTGAGGACACCGCCCAACGCCAAAATTGTAACGCCAGAGGCTCCAGTGAACGTTGTGAAAAGCGTTGAAACAAGCACCGCAGAGATAATTGTTCCGCCACGCAAAAACCCGACAGCTTCGCTCATAAAAGACGTTAAGCGTTTTCCAGCACTGCCTTCTGCAAGCAAGCAGCCTGCAAACGTAAAAAGCGGAATCGCGGTGATGCTGTTGTCCGCGAGAATTGTGTATGCTTCCATCGGAAGCACATCAACGTAACCGCCACCCTGCAAAAATGCAAAAAACGCAATTCCCGAAAGCACAAGGTAAAGAGGCATTCCTAAAAACGCCAACACGATAAAAAGCAAAATAAGCACAGGGAGCAAAAAGGTGAAACCTGCGGTTATGGCAGAAAACGCCGACGATAATATTTCGCTGTTCCAGTGAAAAAGTGTGTAACAAACGCCCAAAATTGAGCCGAATGAAAGAAGAACACCAAGAAAAATACCTGCAACTTTTGCGACGGAGTTTTCTGTGCGTTTTACTTCAATTATAAAAAGCCCAAGATACATAAAGCTCAGTGCCAAAAAAACTATTCGGATTGGAATGCCCCACACGCGGTCGGTAGGACTTATAATGTCTAGCACGTTCGGGAAAGTCGCGAAAAACAGGGCAAGCAAAATCGAAATGCCGACAACGCTAATAACTGCGTTCACCACTCGGCGTACTTTTTCAGGTAAGTTTTCCGAAACAACAGAAATGTTTAAGTGCTTGTTTTTCAACGCCGTGTAAATCCCTGCAAGACAGGCAAACATAAAACTAAGATTTGCGATGCCGACATCAGCATCAAAAACAAAACCAGAAAAGAATTGCAGAACAGGATTAAGTTGAAACTTTTGTATGAGAGAATTTGCCAACCAACTAGTAGGCGGCATCACAAGCGGCAGAATCATAATAGCTACCGCCGTGATGATAAGCGTGTATTTTAAGAGCTTTTTCATAGCCCTCATAATAAAACTATTTACGCATTTTTTCAAGCAGTGTCTTGATATTTTTGTAAAGCGTCATATTAAACGTGTCAGGATATGCAGCACTTGCTCGAAGCATATCTTCAGTAAACGTTTTGTCCCACTCGCGAACTTGCTCAGGCGTAAGGTATATCAACTTCAACCCTTGGTCAGTCATTCTCTTTGTGTAATCCACGTCAAACCGCTCAAGCTCGGAGTTGAGCTTTTCAAGTGTTTTTTGCAATGCAGCATTTAATTGACTGTGGTACTTTGCTGGAATGAGGTTCCAAACGTCATTGTTGATAACCAGCCCTGCCATCACTGGACAAAGCCTCGTGTCAAGTCCATAGTTCACCGATTTGAAATCGCCCGCAAGATACGCAGCAATCGGCACGGAATAAATGCCGTCAGTAACGCCAGTTTTTAGCGACTGTGAAATCTTATTCACTGGTAAATCTACGATTGTGAAGCCCGAAACTTTCAAGATATTACTCAAAGCTGCACTGTCAAAACCTGAACCTGCTATCTTTTGCTTTTTTACACCAGCAACGTCAGAGTAACTATTCTTCGTGTAAAAACGAATCCAGCCAACATTTGACCACGCCAACAATCGAACTCCAACCTTCGAGTATTCCGCTTCAATCTCACTTCCGAAATTTTTAATAACAGTATCCAACTCAGCTTGCGAGCGAATTAAAAAAGGAATCGAAAGTGTGAAAATACGAGCTTTCGGTGCAAGTTCCTGCAAGCCAACAGAAGTAAAGATTGCACCGTCGATTGGAGCTCGCGTCCCTGGACGGCGTGGTGTCATTTTTTGAATACCAGCTTTTTCACCGCCAAGTGCAGTCATATTTTGAAACTGAATTCGCACCGCACCGTTCGTGATTTTCGTCCACTCGGAAGCCAGCTTTCGCAGCTCAACGTCCCACGGCGAGTTTGCTGGAGCTACAGTCGCAATCTTTAACGTAATCTGCTCATCAGCGAAGAGGAACGCACCCTGCATCGCAATAACCGCAATCATCAATTTGAGAAATTTTTTCATTGTTTGAAAGTCTCCTTCACGGCAAGTTTCGGCAAATGCAATCGGTTACAAATTTCAAAACCGAAGCAGCCAGCTGACCGTACAGACATTTAACAAACAACTAACGCAATAGTTTCAATTGATTGCAAGTGATTACACTAATTTCAAATGTGCAAAACAATTCATATGTCATCATCAACCGAAAGCTTATCCACGGGAGTGAATGCGGCAAAAAGCACCACATTCACTCCTATTTGTATCGAAGTTTTTTAGGAATACGCTAAATGCGTTAAAGGATTGCCCCGTGAGTGAAAACTTTTGCGACTTTATACGTCAACCGCAAAAAGTGCAAAGTCATATTTCGCGGGGTCTTCAGGACAAAATGTTTTCAGCACGTCGGTTACTTCAAACACGGCTTTTGCATCGTTGGACTTCCGCGTTAAAAGCCCCAACTCGCGGCTGATCCTCGCGGAGTGAACATCGAGCGGCAAAAAAAGTTCCGCCGGCGAAATAGTTTTCCACAACCCGAAGTCCACCCCGCAACGATTTGAGCGAACCATCCATCGCAAAAAAAGGTTCAGCTTTTTTGCGGCGGAACCGCCTTGCATATCACCGAGATGCTTTTTAGAACGAGGCGGCAGGTTTTTACAAAACTCAGCTCGAAAATTCGCCTGTCGCTCAACCAATGACGGCTGAGTTCCACTGCCGCCGGGCGTTTTTGCAAAAAGCGTTTCCAGCGACTGTAGATGCTCCTCGCAATAAAGCCGCCGCAACGCAGACGCAAATGCAAAAGCATCTTCGCCGTTGAATGTTCGATGATAGAAATTGCGTATTTTAGAAAAATCACGCTTGCTAGAATTGACGATAAAATCGTATGGAGCATTTTCGCAAATTTCCAAAAGATGCTCACAGCTTTTCAGAATCGCAGTTCGGTTTCCCCATGCAATCGTCGAGGCAAATAAAGCCGCAATTTCAATATCCTGCAATTTTGTAAAACGATGCGGTATGCTGATTGGGTCATCCGCGATAAACGTAGGTGTTTCGTACCGTGCAGCCGTTTCGTCGAGCAAGGCTTTTAATTCATTCGGCTTCATTTTCGCTCACAATCCAAAGTGCCAAAATGCAACTCATCATCGAAGCTTTTTCCAAGTTACATCATGCGTTTCGTTTTTTATCGACGAAATCTGCCCGCTCGCGACGGTTACTGCCGTCTCGATTCTCACACCAGAAAGCGTCGTTTCATTAAGTTTCAATTTCCAAGTCAACGGCACAGCTTTTTTAAGCACTTCCGCGACAAGCTCAACTGGTACATTCGGAAATTGACGTTCAGTTATCGCACCCTTTTGCGTGATTTCCACGGTGCCGTTCTGCACAACATAATCAACCGAAATCGAAACACCCGAATTGAAAATAATCACGCCGCGACCATTTTGCAAAAGTTTTATACTTTTTATGTCTGATTCGCCTGACCACGTGCCTGGAATACCGCTACTCACGGTTTCGCTCGCACCAGCTCCATTGACCGCAGCAACTGACGGTAACTCATAGCTTAAATTTAAAAGCTGCTGCAAAAGAGTTTTCGATTCTAGTAAAATTAAATTTACATTCGCATAATTACGCGACAAAAGCCGCGTCGTTCCAGAACCCGTACTTTTTAACACCAAGTCCAACTGCAACTCATCAGTGCTATTTGACAAAGTGCCATAAAAAGAAAAGTCTGCACGAGGCACGTTTTCAGCTTCCGGAGAAGCAAACGACCTACAATCCGTAATCTTATACTCGCGATTTTCGGACAAAAAACCGTAAATTGCATTATTGACGTTTGCAACGATTTTTTCATCTGCGTTTTCAGCCTTTATTTTGAAAACATTCAAAACAGGTTCTGCACCCGCATTCATTACACAAACCATAATTACAACTGAAAGAAAGAAAATTTTTTTCATTTTTGCCACCTTTAATGCTCTCGCATTTCACGTGCCATATCACGATTTAAATCGCGCTCCTGAATCACAGCACGCTTATCGTATAGTTTTTTACCTTTACATAGTCCCAAGGTTACTTTCACCTTGTTTCCTTTTAGATAGAAAACCAGAGGCACCAAAGTTACACCTTTTTCGTCAACTTTACGCTGAAGACGTTTAATCTCATCACGATGAAGCAAAAGTTTTTTTAAGCGAGATGGTTCGTGGTTAAAATAAGAGCCGTATGAATACTCCGAAATCAATAAATTCCGCACCCAAACCTCACCATCAATAATTTCTGCAAAACTGTCAGGAAACGAAAAACGCCCCTCACGCATGGACTTTACTTCCGTGCCATGCAGCACAATTCCGCATTCCAGCTCTTCTTCGACAAAGTAATTGAAATACGCCTTTTTATTCTTCGCTAAAATTTTAACATCGCTCATTTCGGCAAGTATACTGATTTTTTGCATTTTTATCAAGTTTTGTAATTGTTAGCTTTTGCTTTTTGTTCCAACCTTTTCTGCGTTTTTTGCCTTTGTAAACGACGGAGTTTATCCTCGGGCTCAACTTAAAATCCGCTTGGCGTATTTTAAGTTGAGCTTCTTGTGTCCTAAGCTTTTTAGGAATACCCAAAAAGCTCATTTCCGCCACGGATGGCGGGTAGATAAAACAATGACGAGTTTTCACAAAAATAACATTTTTGTGAAACCTCGCAAGGTAATGGGCAACACGGACGTTGCCCATTACCAAGGA
>CALAEM010000040.1 GCA_937890985.1 uncultured Treponema sp.
AAATCCGCCAAGCGGATTTTAATTTGTCCTGTGGATAAGCATTCGGTGAATGGCGACAAAAGTCAACGAGAGTTTTTGGAAGCGACCACCAGTGCCAATTTTTGAACTCGTGTAAAAACTGAAAAATTACTTTCTGTACATCATAGTATTGAATAAAAATTTATTTTATCATAAAATAGTTTTATGAAATACTTGGAAACTTATTCAAATGATCCTGAATATAATTTGGCATTTGAGGAATATTGTTTTAGGCACTTGCCGCTTGAAAACGATGAATACTTTTTTTTGTGGCAAAATGGACCTGCCGTAATTATCGGTAAAAATCAAAATGCTTATCAGGAAGTAAATGACGATTATGTTTGCGAGCATAATCTTAAAGTTGTCCGACGCATAACAGGCGGCGGTGCAGTATATCACGACCTCGGCAATTTGAATTTTTCTTTTGTTACAAAAACCAAAGAAAACCAAACGATTGATTTTAAGCGGTATTACATTCCGATTATAAATGCTTTGGAAAAAATTGGTGTTAAGGCGGAGCTTTCTGGACGAAACGATGTTACAATCGACGGGCAAAAATGTATCGGTGCTTCACAGTCAGTTTGGCAAGGCAGAGTTTTGAGTAACGGCTGCATCCTTTTCGATGTACGTCTGGACGAACTTTCCAAAGCACTAAATGTGCGAAAAGAAAAACTGGAATCGAAAGGCGTAAAAAGCGTTCGTGCCAGAGTTACAAATATCAAGCCACACTTAAAGCGTGATATTTCAGTTGCCGACTTTAAAGCCGAGTTATTAAAAGCTATCTTTGAGCTTGAAGGTCAAGAACCTGTAGAATATAAGCTTTCCGAAGCGGAGCTCGCAGGCGTAAAAAAAATATACACCGAAAGATTTTCACTTAAAGAGTGGAACTATGGAGCTTCTCCGAAAGCTGAATACTCGCATTATGAAAGATTTCCGATAGGAAGCGTCGAAGTTTTTTTTAACGTTGTAAACGCAAAGATTGCCGACTTAAAAATTCACGGCGATTTTTTTGGTACAAAAGATGTTACCGAAATTGAAAAACTCTTGGAAGGTTGCGAATACGAAAAAAGTGCAGTCAGTGCAAAAATCGCAGAAACTGATTTGAAGCCTTATTTCGGTGCACTCGAACCAAGTGAATTTGTCGAAATGTTTTTTAAATAAGATTAAATATTTTACTTAAAACTATCGATTAAGTTTTGGTTTGCACTTGAGAGGTTTTTGTTTTAAACAAGCACAAGCACACTTAAAATAAAAACAAACCTTAACACAAAAAAGCTCGCCGTAAAAAAAATCCAGCGAGCTTTTTTATTATTTTTCAACGTCGAATCAAATTGATTTTCACGCTCACGAAAAATTATTTAGTGGAAATGCTTTCCGCATTTAGTTGCGTCTGCGATTTCGTGCAATGAACAGTAATCGCACAAGCGTCAATACTGCTGTCAGTGCAGATGCTACATACGTTAATGCTGCTGCTGTGAGAACTTTTTTTGCACCTTGCAACTCTTCGTGTGTCAGCACATTGTTTGCTTGCAGATTTTTTAAGGCACGCCATGAAGCATCGAATTCCACAGGCAGCGTAATCACATAAAACGCAACTGCACCAGCAAAAAGAATAATGCCGATATTGGTGAGCATCGATATAGTTGAGGCTAAGCCAGCGATAACCAGATACGGACCAATACTTGAACCGATATTCGCAATCGGAACGAGAGTACTTCGAAGAACAAGTGGCCCATAGCCGACCTTGTGCTGAATTGCGTGCCCTGTTTCGTGGGCGGCAACCCCGACCGCTGCAATACTCGTAGAATCATACACTGGCTCTGAAAGCCGCAGAACTTTGTTCGACGGATCATAGTGATCGGTTAAGCTACCAGCGATTAACTGAATGCTGACATCGCGGATATCGTTGATTTGCATCAACAGTTTTGCGGTTTGAGCTCCGTTTATGTTTCGGGAGTTTTGAACTTTTGAGTATTTTGCAAATGTGGACTTAACCAAAAATTGTGCAAAAAGTGAAAGTACCACTGGTACAATTATCAGCAAAAGATTAATCATATTGCTTGACAAATTGCCTGATAAAAAATGATCCATAAAATACTCCTTCTTATGGCTTTTATTTAAAAGACTCACGGGAAAGCGGTGAGCCTATCCAAACGCCGTCTGAGCCGAGATAATTTTTTTGCTGACCTTCAATCAAAAACTGGACGGCTTTTACCGTCGAAAACTCAGTCGCAGTGTAAACGACTTGGGCGAGTTCCGCAAGGTAGCCTTCAATTCCGTATCGATTAAATTCAAAGCTTTCGCTAACGTTTATGTACGCAATTCCGTCGCGCACAACCGCACTGAGCAATTTTGTTTCAGGCGGAATAAGGGTGCGGTACTTTTTGCTTTCGGATTCGGTTGTGCCAGAAAATAAACTTTTCAAAGCATCGCTCATCGGCGAGTCCGAAACGGGTAAATCACGCTCAATAATAACGCGTGAAATGCCACCGTCTGCGTCAACCGCAACAAAATAAATTCGAGCCATGCGGGTTTTCGCAGATATCTTCGGTGAATTGTCCTTTGCGTTATCCGACTTTGCAGCTTTTTTGTCAGCTTCCGTTTTTTTGGACGACGTGTCTTTTTTCTTTTCTTGCTCGGTTTTAGTTTCAGCTTTTTCTTTTTCGGCTTGTGCAGGTTTTTTGGCATTTTCGACAGTCGAAGTTTTTTTCTCTGTGTCGGCATTGCTATCGCCATTTTGATTTGAAGCTGCACTGCCACTTGAAGTTGCCGCCGCGTCCTGAATTATTTCCGTTTGAGGCGGAACTTCTTCGTTGATTCTTTCAATTTCGTCTTGAATCCTGACGCGGAGGTCTTCGCCTTGCTCCGTTTTGAATTGGTTACCACGAAAGTTTTTCAAAACGGTTTGGATATTGTTCTTATTGATAAAAAACAACAAAGCGACAAGGGCAATAAACGACACCCAAAATATAAATCCAAACTTTACACTGCGTTTTTTTTGAGCCATAATACTTTTCAATCATAGCACAATTTCATTACATTTTCAAGAGCACATTTTTCAAATTAACGCGAATCCTTCTCTGGATTTCTGTATCTTCATTCACCGAATGTGCAACTCACGGGCAACCTTCGGTTGCCATCATGTGCCATCTGCTGACAAGGCGGTACTATGTTCGGCTAGGAGGCTTCGGAGGGTGCTTTTTCGCGTATATTGTGCTAAAAAGGTGTTTTAAGCTTAGAATAGGATGCTTCAGCAAAATCCGTGGCCCTGCATACCGCATCACTTTGCGGATTTTTTCGCGCATATCTTTGCTGTAACAATGAACTGGACAAACATTGCAAAAAGGCTTTTTGAGTCCTTTTTGTCGATAAAAGCACGTTTCAATCCTTTTTGACGCATACAAAAGTAACTCATCGAGCTCATCATCGCTCATTTCTCTTCCTTTAGATGAGCGATACATTTCAATCATAACTGCGATGAGCTTTTTCTCTTGCTCGCAGCTAGTTTTTTTCGGCATAGCCAGTATCTGATTTTAGTGTAGGCTTTTCATCACGCGGAAGAGTTTTTATCTTGAAGATAAACACGTAATATTTAGCCAAAAACACACAGGCGATTAAAATTCGTGCATAAGTTTTCGCCGAAAAATAAAACGCAATCGCGAGCATAATCGACGCAAAGGAAAGTATAGCAACTTTTTGCTTGAGCGTCATTCCTTTTTTTTCATAAAACGTTTGAATATATTTTTTATGGAAAGAAGTTCCCATAAACCAATTTTTTAACCTCTTGGAGCCTTTGCCAAAACACAATAGTGTTGCGATAAAAAAAGGCGTCGTCGGCAGCACGGGCAGAATTATTCCGACAATGCCCAACCCTAAACACAAAAAGCCTAATACAATCCAAGCTATATTTATTGCATTCATAGTTTAACCTTTAACAAGCGTAATGTAATGTATTTTCAAACTTTTAGCAATAGGGAATTTGCAAAAAGCTATACAATTTCGAAAATGCTTCACGGCGTTAGCAATCTTGGGCGTAAAAGGCTCTCGTTGCGAATGCCGCTTTTTGGTTTTTAGCTGCCTATAATGCTAAGAACACACCCAAGCTCTACATAAAAATCACAAGCGACTTGAAAATTTTTGGCTTGCTATTTTAATTTGTTTTCTGTAAAATGCGGTTGTTTTACGAGTTGTTTGCAGCAAACTGCAAGCCGGTTTGAGCGTTTTGCAATGCTTAAACGCCACAAGTAAATTTGAGGTTAATTATGATTCATAAACGCCTGACAAGGTCGGTGCCGAAAAGTAAAAAATGGATTTTGCTTTCTGCCCTTTCTTCGTGGATTTCTCTTTTGTGCAATGTTGTTATAACATTTGTAACTGTGCGATTTATTTTCGCCTTGTATAATTCGTCGCTCGATAAAAAAACGCTTTTTGTTTTGTTGTCCGTAGCTTTGGCTGCTTTAGTTGTCAGAGTGATTGCAGTTCGCAAACGCTCTTACTTTTCGTATCGGGCTGGCACGGAGGTTAAAAGAACTTTGCGCTCGATGCTTTACGATAAATTTATTTCGTTGAAGCTTAATTATTCGCAGTACATAAGTATGGCTGAGGTTACTCAAATAGGCACTGACGGAATTGAGCAGCTCGACTCGTACTTCGGGGCTTATCTACCGCAGTTTTTTTTCAGTATGGCGGCTCCAATAACGCTTTTTATAATTCTCGCACCGATAAATTTTTTTGCTGCCCTCGTGCTTTTTGCCTGCGTGCCGTTAATTCCTCTTTCGATTGTCGCCATTCAAAAAGTAGCAAAGCGTATTTTGAAAAGATACCTTGACAGTTACACTGGGCTTGGCGATTCCTTTTTGGATAACCTCCGCGGACTTATCACGTTTAAGGCGTATGCCGACGATGAAGCCCAGCATAAAGAACTAAACGCCGAGGCAGAAAATTTCAGGCGTGTAACTATGAGGGTTTTAACCATGCAGCTTAATTCTATCTTTGTGATGGATACAGTTGCGTACGGCGGAACTGCCCTCGGCACAATCGTCAGCCTTTATCAGCTGCGAGCTGGAAATCTTTCAATGGAAGGAGCACTTCTTTTTATTTTGCTTTGTGCCGAGTTCTTTTTGCCTTTGCGTGCTTTGGGTTCGTTTTTTCACATCGCGATGAACGGCATAACCGCAGCGAACCGCCTCTTTGAATTGATGGACGTAAAAAGCGATGCAGCTTCGGTTTTAAGCGGAGCTGAACTTGAAGCTGCGGCAGTGAAAATTAAAGGCAGCCCGTCTTCGCAGTTAGATTCACAGTCCGCCACTTTGCCTTCGCTCGAAGTAAAAAATTTAAACTTCAGTTACAATGCTTCAAAGCAAGCCTTGAAAAATGTTTCGTTTGAATTTTTAAAGCCTGGCTTTTACGGCATCGCGGGCGAAAGTGGCTCAGGCAAATCTACAGCGGCTGCCTTACTCATGGGCTTACAAAAAAACTATTCTGGCGAAATTCTTTTGTCGGGCATCGAAGCAAAAAAGCTCCCCGACGAATTTCGTGCTAAGTTTATGAATCTAGTTTCGACCGAAAGCTTTTTGTTTGGAGCGTCGGTTCGAGAAAACCTTTTGATAGCGAAGCCTTCAGCAAGCGATGAAGAATTGATGAGCGTATTGAAAAAAGTTCTCTTGGATGAATTTATTTTGGGCAGAAAATCTTCGGAAAGCGGAAATTCGGGCTTGGATTTTTATATTGAATCAGGCGGCAAGAATTTGTCTGGCGGGCAAGTTCAGCGTTTTGCACTTGCGCGAGCCCTCTTGCACAACACGGATATTTATATTTTTGATGAAGCTGTCAGCAATATCGATGTCGAAAGCGAAGAGCTTATTTTAAGCACGCTTTATGAATTGAGCAAAACTAAAATAATTATTTTTATTTCGCACAGGCTTGCAAATATTGAAAATGCAAACCACATCTATGTGTTTGAAAACGGAGAGATAAAAGAAAGTGGCTCTCATTCAAGCCTCATTGAAAAAAACGGCATCTATGCAAAGATGTATTTACAGCAAAAAAATCTTGAAAAAATACGGATGGATGTAAAATGAAAAAAAGCAAACTTATAAAAAAATTAATAGTATTTGTAAAGCCTCTCAGTGGCGTTATGAGCATAACAGTCATCTTGCGGGTTTTAGGTTTTATCATTGCAGCTGCCATTCCGGTTTTAGGCGGAGTCGGCATTGTCTCGCTTTTGGGCTTAAAAGTTTTTGGCGTTTCAGTTTCGTTGGACTTTGTAATCAAAGGACTTATCGTCTGTGCTGTCAGTCGCGGCATCTTGCGATACGGCGAGCAGCTTTCTGGGCACTACATAGCTTTCACGCTTTTGGCATTAATTCGCGACAAAATTTTTACGGCAATGCGAAAGCTTGCCTTCGTGAAATTGCAAAAAAAAGACTCAGGCAGCCTCTTGTCGATTATAACCGCCGACATAGAATTGCTGGAAGTTTTTTATGCACACACAATAGCTCCAGCGGCTTCTGCCGTACTCTATTTTATTTTTGCCGTAATTATCTTTGGCAAAATACATATTGTATTGAGCTTCACAGTCGCGCTCATATATATAGTCATGGGCGTTTTACTTCCTCTCCTTTTCGCTAAAATGGATGACGGTGCCGGTGTAGAATACCGAAAAAAAATGAGTTCGCTCAATTCTTTCTTTTTGGATTCCCTCCTCGGAATAAAAGAGATTATCTTTTTTGACAAGATACGTGAGCGAAAAGAAAATATCGAAAAACGAGGCGATGCCATCAGTGGCACTTTTAAGCTTTTAAAAAACTTTGAAGGGAAAACTTTTGCACTCACGGAAGCGACTCTCACTCTTTGCAACTTTTTAATGCTGGGCGTTTCTGCCTTTCTTTTGGTTAAAGGCGAAATCGATTTTGCCTCTTTTTTGATTTCCAATCTAATGCTGCTTTCAGGTTACGGCCCGATAATTGCGGTTTCAGGTTTGGCAGTAAACTTGCAGCAAACATTCGCTTCAGCGGAAAGAGTTTTTTCCCTGCTTGACGAAGAACCAGAGCTAAAAGAAGTTACTGACGGTCAAAACGTCAGCTTTGAAAACATCGCTGCCGATAACATAAACTTCCGATATGACAATATGGAAGTTTTGAAAGACGTGAGCCTTTCTGTTAAAAAAGATGAAATTGTCGGTCTTTGCGGTAAAAGCGGAAGTGGTAAAAGTACCTTGCTCCGTTTGCTTATGCGTTTTTTCGACCCGCTATCTGGTGAAGTGAAGATGAACGGCATCGACATCAAAAAGATAAATACGGCGAGTTTGCGGGAAGCTATTTCGTACATTACTCAGCAGACTTATATTTTCAAAAAGTCCATTTATGAAAATATTCACCTTGCTAACAGGAATGCGTCGAGAGAAGAAGTTATCGAAGCTGCAAAAAAAGCTGCAATCCACGATTTTATTATGAGTCTGCCGGCAGGTTATGACACGAAAATGACGGAACTCGGCGGCAATCTTTCGAGTGGCGAAAAACAGCGGCTCGGTCTTGCACGGGCGTTTTTGCACAAGGCACCGCTTTTGCTGCTCGACGAGCCGACAGGAAACTTGGACAGTTTAAACGAAGCTCTTATCTTAAATTCGATATACCAAGAAAAAAAAGACAAGGGCGTTTTAATCGTGAGCCACCGAAAGTCCACTGTGAACGCGGCAGACAAAATTGTTTACATCGAAAACGGCAGAGTGAGATAAAAATGCACCGTTAAAGATTGACGCATTGAAGAGCTTGTTTAAAATTAATGAAACTGTATAGCACGACAATAATATTTTTTTAATGTATACAACTTGACTATGTTATACATACATGGTACTATATTTACATGAAAATATTGTCTGTAGCCAAAATAAGAACAAATTTCTCTTCACTTTTAAAAGAAGTGGAATTAGGTAACGAAATAGGGATAGCATTCGGTCGAAAAAAAGAAACAATAGCGGTAATTGTTCCAATTGAAGAATATAAGAGAATAAAAGTAAGAAAACTAGGCACATTGGAAGGAAAAGCAACGGTTGAATTTAGTGAGAATTGGGCAATTACAGATGAAGAATTTATTGATTTATGAAAATCCTACTAGACACACATTATTTATTATGGTCGTTTATTGATACAAGTAAGATATCTCGGTCAGTTTATAATAAACTATTAGCAGATGAAAACGAAATTTTCTATAGTCAGGCTAGTTTATGGGAAATATCAATAAAATTTAATATTGGAAAACTATCGTTAAACGGAATAAAACCCGAAGAATTCTACAAAGAAGTAGAAAATAGTTTTTTGAAGTGCAGGCTTTTTCAAAATGATGAATTAATTACCTTTTACAAATTACCGAAAGAACATAAAGATCCATTTGACAGAATAATGATTTGGCAAGCAATACAGTCTGATTACTATTTTTTGTCTGTTGATAATCAGATTAAAAATTATAAAAAATACGGTTTAAAAACTTTGCTCTAATACACGGCTCTACGAAGTAAAAATCCCCCACTGGAGGGCGGAGTCTACCAGCGGGGGAACGAGCCTGTGAATGGCTGAGTTTACTACTTTTTCTTTGGGACAAAGCGTGCTTTTAAGTATTCTTCGGTGGCATGACCTGGAATAGGCGTCCCCTTCTTTGTATCCACAATTTGAAAATTTAATAGAGCAGCATTGCTTTGGTGAGTAGAAAAAAGGGTCTGTACCTGATCTGCATCAATTTCACCGAGCTCAGCTGCCAACTTAAGATTGGCGATACATGCATCATAAACCGCTTTTTGTGCGGCATTCATTTCGAAAGTTGTACCACCGCCATTGCTTTGGGTACAAGCCGAAAACAAAAAGGCAACTGCTGCTAAAAGCAAGGCTGCCAAAAATTTCTTATTTTTCATAAAATTCTCCTTAAAATAAGCGATTTTGCTAAAAACTTTTAGTATAAATTCCGCCTGACATACAAACCTCACAAAGCACTAAAGGATACAAAATATAATCGTTCATATCAGTCAAGCATTTCAAATAGTCGATGCACTTGTTATGTTGTAGTTTTACAATTTGCAAAAAAGTTATCGTCGATGACCTCACTCGATTTAAATTTTAAGTTTTAAGCATCAACTGCATATCAAGATTTACGCTACTTTTGAACAATCTCATTTTTAAAATTTCATACTAAGGAATTTTGCATTTTCAAAATAAACTTACATATTGCCTTTTTTCTTTTCTTTTAATATAATTAAATATTATGAAAATAGAAAAAAATTCAAAGGTTATATTTCATTATACCATCAAAGATGCAGACGGTTCGCTTTTAGGAAATTCAAACGAAGACGGTCCTGCGTCTTACGTTCACGGCTACAACTTGCTGTTGCCAAAACTCGAAGATGCTCTGCAAGGAAAAGAGCCTGGACAAAAGTTTGACGTGTCCATTGAGCCGCACGAAGGCTACGGCGAGCGTGTCGATGATTTGGTTTTCGAAGTCGAGAAAAAAATATTTCACAGCGATGAGGATTTAGTCGTCGGAATGGAATTTCAAGACGCGAACTCAGGTCAGTCTGTGCGTGTTGTCGAGTTGCGAGGCGACAAAGTGCTTGTTGATGCAAACCATCCGTTTGCAGGAAAGCCTTTAGTTTTCAGCGTAACCGTTGACAGCGTTGAAAAAGCCAACGACGCAGAGATTCAGGAAATTCAGCAAATGATTGCACATCATTCGCATGGCTGCGGATGTGGTTGCGGTTGCGGAGATGATGATTGCGAGCATGACGATGAATGTGGCTGTGGCGGTTGTCATGGTGGCTGCTGCTAAAACGCCGCACACTTCAGTGCGTCCTCGTGAATAAAATAAACAATCCGCAGCTTGTACCGTTGCTTGCGGGTTTAACTTTTTTTTGTGCAAGCCTGGAACTTTTAGTTCCGAAGTTTGTGCCATTTTTCCGCTTGGGTTTAGCAAATGCGGTGTTGCTTGTCGCGACAAAACTTTTGGGTGCAAAACTTTTTTGTTTGTTGTTGCTTGTGAAAGTTTTGGGTCAAGCAGTTATTTCTGGGACGCTTTTTTCGTACGTGTTTATTTTTTCACTCGTCGGAACATTTGCATCTGGAACTATCTGCTATGTTTTGGCGAACACACTTCACGAAAAAGTTTCGTTCGCTGGCATAAGTTGTGCTGGAGCGTTTGCATCGAATTGTTCACAGTTATTGCTTGCATATTTTTTTGTGTTCGGAAAATCTGTGATTCTGTTTGCACCTTTGGTTTTACTTTTCGGCTTAATTACATCGATACTCATCGGCGTGTTTGCAGCTTTGTTCGTAAAGCAATCGCAATGGTACACAAGTTTATTTTCGAATAGCGACTCTGGTGCAATTAGCCACGAAAGCGAAAAACCGAAAGCGGTTTTTGATTTGACAGAAAGAGAATGCTTGAAAGCAAAAATTTCGGAACACGAAAAACTTGATGCAAAAATATTTTGCGTAAAGATTGGTGTTGCTGTTTTGTTGTTTGCAGGAATGGCTATTGCACAAAATATTTTTTTTACTGCGAGCGTTTTTTTTATTGCAATTTTTTTGTGCATTGCTTCCAAGATAAAAATTAATATCCGAGCTTTTTTTATTTTTTCGATTTCAGTGTTGCTGACAAATATTTTTCAAATGAACGGAAAACTTTTGTTTGAGTTTATGCAAATAAAAATTACCGACGGTGCAATTATCGCGGGGCTGGAAAAAATTGCTTTCTTTCAAAGTATGCTGCTTTTTTCAAAATGGGTTTCGGCACGTTCAGTAAAACTTCCAAGTCGTTTTGGATTTTTGCTTGCAAGAAGTTTTGAAAATTTTAATATCTTGCTTTCAAATGTTTCGTTGCTTGACAAAAAAAATATAATTAAAAGTTTAGACGCAATTCTTTTGCGTTGTCATTTTTGATGATGCAATAAAAGCATCCAGTGAGAAAATATTATGGAAAAGTTTTTTAAATGTGCAGCGATTTTTTTTGCAGTTTGTGCGTTGCTTAGCTGCAAAAATGAAATTGACAAAAGAACAGAATTTGTAATCGGCACGGTTTGCACAATTACGATTCCTAAAAACGGAACATCGCGTGCAGTGCTTGACGAGTGTTTCCAAAAACTAAAACAACTGGAATTAATTTTAAGTGCAAACGATTCAACTTCGGAGCTTTCACGTCTCAATGCAACAGCTGCAAATAATCCTGTTACCGTTTCGCCTGAGTTGATGAATGTGTTGCACTCGGCAAAGCATATCGCGGAAATAACGGACGGAGCTTTTGAACCTGCAATCGGCAAACTCGTGAAACTGTGGAACATAGGTTTTGAAAATGAGCGAGTCCCGCAAGATGACGAAATACAAAATGCCTTGCAAGGTTTAACGCATAAAAATATTTTGCTTTCCGACGACAAAGTTTTTTTTGCAAGCAGCACAGTCGCCGTCGATTTGGGCGGAATTGCAAAAGGCTACATTGCCGATTATCTGACAGAAATCTTGAAAGAAAAAAAAGTCGAAAGTGCAATTGTCAATTTGGGGGGCAATGTTTATGTGCTTGGAAAAAAGTTTTTTACTGATGAGGATTGGGCCGTCGGTATACGGAAACCTGAAAGCACAAGCGACGACTATTGTTATGTTTTGAAAGTACGCAACACGAGCGTCGTAACGTCTGGTATTTACGAGCGTTACTTTGAAGCAAACGGCGTGCGGTATCATCACGTGCTTGATGCAAAGACAGGATATCCAGTGCGAAATAATTTGGTTTCCGTTTCTGTTGTTTGTGAAAGCTCAATGTATGCTGACGCTTTTGCAACGGCGTTTTTGGTGATGGGCTATGATAGAAGTATGCAATTTCTAAAAAGCTTCACCGAAAAAAATTTGTCGGTTGTGTTTATATTTGATGACGGAACAATTTCGGTTTACGGCGAAAAGGAAGCCGCACAGAAAACGCAAGTGAAATAAAACGCCTTGATAAATAACGCGATTTAGGTTATAACGACGTATGAACTATTGCATTACTGGCGCGGCAGGCTTTATAGGATTTTCGCTTGCGAAAACATTGCTTGAGCAGGGACACTCCGTTTTGGGAATTGATTCAATCAACGACTACTATTCAAAAAGCTTAAAAGAAATGCGTTTGAGCAT
This sequence comes from uncultured Treponema sp., assembly GCA_937890985.1. GTDB lineage: Bacteria > Spirochaetota > Spirochaetia > Treponematales > Treponemataceae > Treponema_B. The sequence goes on from CALAEM010000040.1 coordinate 12,162, forward strand.
TTTAAGAAGGTTCGCTCAATTTAGGTTTGACCAATTGGATATTAAAAACTTTGAAGCCGTCGATAAAACTTTCGCGGCGTTCAAAGCAGAAAAGCATTCGGTGAATTGTATTATAAATTTAGCGGCACAGGCTGGAGTTAGGTACAGTTTGGAAAATCCTTTTGCATATCGGGACTCGAATTTGGACGGATTTTTGACAATGTTGGAAATCGCACGAAAGTATAAACCTGAGCATTTTATGTTTGCGTCAAGTTCGTCGGTGTATGGTTTGAATAAAAAGACGCCATATGCAGAATGCGATGCGGTTGACCATCCAATTAGTTTGTATGCAGCGACAAAAAAAGCTAACGAAGTGATGGCACATTCGTACAGTCATCTTTATAAGATTCCGACAACGGGTTTGCGTTTTTTTACAGTGTATGGTCCTTACGGGAGACCAGATATGGCTTACTTTAAGTTTGCAAAACGCATCGAGGAGGGACTTCCGCTCGATGTGTTCAACGAGGGCAATTTGCAGAGGGACTTTACTTACATTGACGATGTTGTGCAAGGGATAATTGGTTTAGCGAAGTTGCCACCGAAAGAGCAACCAGAAATTGATAACGAAGCGGCTGGACCTGACAGCTCGTCGGCACCGTTTGAAATTTACAACATTGGGAATGCACATCCTGAAAGTTTGTTGACGTTTATTGAGCTACTTGAAAAACATTTGGGCAAATCGGCAAAGAAAAATTTTTTGCCGATGCAACCTGGCGATGTATATGTAACCGCTGCGGACACATCCAAGCTACTCAAAGCGATTGGCTGGAAACCGTCAACCTCGCTTGATGACGGCTTGAAAAAGTTTTGCACTTGGTTTAAAGTGTACTGTAACGGAGATTGCACATAGCTACAATTTCGCTGACTGACGTGTCGCTTGTCTGAGGCGATACGCCGTTAATATGACGGGAAGACAATGAGGAAAATATGATACTGCTAAACACTAAGTTTTTATTTTTGAATTACAAAAGGATTTGGTTTGCTTCGTCATTGCCTAAAAAAAGTATTTTCGATTTGATTAGTTTGCGTCAATATAAAGGCACTGCACCAAGTGGTTGGCATGAAAGAAAATTTACCACGCTGTTCACTGATTTAACTGAAGATGAAGCGGCACTTTTGAAAAAGATTGCAAAGAACACTGCATATGAAATAAAGCGTGCAGAACGTGAAGGCGTTATCGCCACTGTAGATTCTATCGAAAACTTTCGCATCTTTTTTAACGACTTTGCACCGACTAAGGGGCTAAAAAAACTTTCGCGAAAAAATATTGCCTCATATAAATCCTTTGCCATTGTTACAAAAGCTGAATTGAATAATCAAGCGTTGGCGATGCATGCGTACTTGGTGGATGCCGATGACGGAAGAGCAAGGCTTTTGTACTCGGCAACAATAAACCGCATAACAGAGCATACCGACTTGAACCTAATCGGAAGGGCTAATCGCCTTTTGCACTGGAAAGATATGCTGCTCTTTAAAAGCCATGGCATAAAAATATATGACTGGGGCGGCATCGCAGGCGAGCCTGACAACCCAAAAACATCAGGCATCGATGCCTTTAAGCAACACTTCGGTGGATACCCTGTAACTGAAAATCATTACGATGATGCGAGACTAACATTCTTAAAAAAAATATTGAGCCATTAAATACTTTCTTTTCCATCAGTTCAATCAATCTGATGTAACAAAGCTTATCCAGTTTTCGTGTGCCAAAAGCATTGTATCATTACCGCCAATGCATAAATAACTCAAGTTGTATAAAAGTTCAAAAGATTAACCACTATTCAAAAAGCTTAAAAGAAATGCGTTTGAGCATTTTAAGAAGGTTCGCTCAATTTAGGTTTGACCAATTGGATATTAAAAACTTTGAAGCCGTCGATAAAACTTTCGCGGCGTTCAAAGCAGAAAAGCATTCGGTGAATTGTATTGTATATTACCGTCAATGCATAAATAACTCAAGTTGCATAAAAGTTCAAAAGATTAACCACTAGTCGAAAAGCTTAAAAGTGTATATGATAAAAAAATCGTAACAGTAGTGGAGGATTTTGTGAAAATCAATGCATCTGAATTTTTAGAAAAGAGCAAACCCGAATTAAAAAAAATTATTTCGGATTTATCGAAAGACTTTTCGTATGTTTCGATTTTGGGGGCAGACAGCACATCGAAAACATATTCCGTTTCGCGTTCGGGAATTTCCATTTATGAAGACGGACTTTGCAACGAACGCGGTTTTGTTTTGCGCGTGCATAACGGCATCGGTTACTCGGAATATTCATTCAACGAATTAAACGTGGAGAAAGTAATCGCCGAAATTAAACGCATTGCAAAAGACGACATCGCTTGTTATCAAAAGCAAAACGAAAAACTGATTGCGTATCCTGTCATCAGCGAAGAGCCAATCACGCAAACATTTTACGGAGAAGTAGCTAAGGCTTTCGATAGCATAACCGACGGCGAAAAAGTTGAGCGGATTGTTGCGTTGAGAAAAAGAGGCTTGCAATACTCGGAAAAGTTTTTGGACTTTAGCGTGATGTATCAACAAGTGAGCGTGCGGAAAATATTCCTGTCGGCAAAAAAAGATTTAACGCAAGCTTACGGTTACTCAATCGGGTACTTTATACCGATCGCTAAAGATGGCGACAAAATCGTGAATCCTTATTCTGGCTTTTCGGGTGCGTCGGGTTTAGAACTTTTGGACGAGATGGAACAGTCGCTTGAATCGGAAGCGAAAAAAGCACTCAACTATTTAGCTGGCGAGCGGATTGTTCCAGGACGTTACGAAGTCATTTGCTCGCCCGAAGTAACTGGCTTAATTGCACACGAGGCGTTCGGTCACGGCGTTGAAATGGATATGTTCGTGAAAGACAGAGCGAAAGCACGCGATTATGTAAATAAGCAAGTCGCTTCCGAAATTACCGATATGCATGACGGAGCGGCAACGAATACACACCAAGTTTCGTCGTACTTTTTCGATGATGAAGGAGTTCTCGCTCAAGACACCCTTATTATCAAAAATGGTATTTTGCAACAAGGAATTTGCGACACCCTTTCAGCCCTAGCTCTCGGTGTAAAACCTACAGGAAATGGAAAGCGGCAATCGTACGAAAGAAAAGCATACACTCGAATGACGAATACGTTTTTTTCGGCGGGTAAAAAGTCGTTTGATGAAATGTTAAAAAGTGTCAAATATGGGTATCTCCTTGAAGATTATATGAGCGGAATGGAAGACCCGAAAAACTGGGGCATTCAATGTTGCTTGGGCAAAGGCTACGAAATAAAAGACGGGAAGCTGACGGGCAAAGTTGTGTCGCCGGTTTACCTCACAGGATATGTTCCTGACTTGCTGAAATCTTTTGTGGAAATTTCGGGCAACGGCGACTTTGAGTTGTCGGGTTCAGGCTATTGCGGAAAGGGCTACAAAGAATACGTTCGCACTTCATGCGGCGGCACATATATCAAAGCCGTTGCAAATCTGTCGTAATGGCGGCAAAAACAATTATGCGAAGTTGAAGGAGATTTTTATGGATTTTGAACAAACGATTATTGAAGCTTTGAAAAAGCACAAGGAACTTTCGGGATATAAATTGATTTCAAGCAAAAATAAATCCCGCGAGCTTTTTTTGATTAAAGATAAAATCGATATTAACCGCGGCAAGGACGTTACTGGCTATAATTTGACGGTTTATGTCGATTTTGAAGAAAACGGAACAAAATACAAGGGTTCGACGCAACTGTCATTGCCACCTACTTTGTCGCAGGCTGAACTTGAGGAAAAAATTAACCAAGGAATTTTTTCTGCAAAGTTTGTAAAAACGCAGTGGTATCCGTTGAGCAAACCAGAAAAGGCGGATTTGATTTTGCCGCATAGCGATATTGACGAAAACAAACTCGGCGAACAAACGCAAAAAATCGCCGAAGCGATTTTGGCTGAAAAGTCGCAAAATGCAGTGATGAACAGTGCCGAAGTTTTTTTGACAACAAGCGATATTCGTTTTCAAAACTCGGAGGGCGTTGACCTGAGGTACAAAACAGCTTCGAACAAAATCGAAGTGATTACGAGCTGCAAAGCTGAACCTGACGATGTTGAAGTGTACGGAGACGCAAGTTATGCGAACCTTTCAACGGCACAGATTCGCGAGCTCGTTAAAAATCAGCTTCAGGAAACAGAAGATCGCAGCACCGCAAAAAAGTCAAAGCACATCAAGTCAATCAACGTGATTTTGCGAAATTCGTCTGTGCCGAACTTTTTTGAATTTTTTGTTTGGCAAGCGAGCGGTGCTGCCGTTTTTCAAAAAGCATCGCGTGCAGAAATAGGCACAAACTTTCAGGGAGCTTCTGTTTCAGGCGACCTTTTGACGATTACGCTCAAGCCTTTTATCGACAACTCGACAAGCTCAGCTCCGTTTGACTCGGACGGAATTGTGCTGCGTCCTGTTACTATTATCGAAAAAGGCGTTGTCAAGCAGCTGCACTGCAACTTGAAGATTGCTCAATATTTGAACATTAAACCTACAGGTGAAATTCCTAACTTTGAAGTTGCTTGCGGTAGTCGCTCGTACGCCGAAATGCAAAAAGAGCCTTATGTTGAAATTTTGCGTTTTTCCGACTTTTTGTGCGACCCAGTTACTGGCGATTTTGGCGGTGAGTTCCGTCTGGCTAAATACTTCGACGGTGAAAAAATCCACATTATAAATAACGGAGCGATTTCCGCCAATATCTTTGAAGTGCAGAATCGAATGTTCTTCTCGAAAGAAAGTATGCAGCATAAGTCGTACCTCGGACCGAAAGCGATTTTGCTTCCAGGGCTGGAAATTTCTGGAGAGTAGCGTCGAGAAGCTGGCACACAAACTCGAAATGCTGACGCATTTGGGAGGCAATCTCTAAAAGCTTTTCGGTGAGATTTGGAGATTGCATACAATATTTTGAACTCTTTAAGGAGATTATTATGGAAAAGTTTTTTAAACTTAAGGAGCGGAATACAAATGTCCGCACGGAAGTCATTGCAGGTGTTACAACTTTTTTGGCAATGGCTTACATTTTGGCAGTGAACCCAGGGATTCTCGGTCAAGCTGGATTGGATAGCGGGGCCGTTTTTACGGCAACTGCGTTATCGGCGGCGGTTGCAACTTTGGCAATGGCGTTTTTAGCTAACCTTCCGATTGCACTAGCATCTGGAATGGGCTTAAACGGTTTTTTCACCTATAGCGTTGTTATGGGTATGGGCTATTCGCCGGCGGCTGCTCTTACGGCGGTATTTTTGGAAGGTATTTTGTTTATTGCTCCTGTCTCTTATACACATCTCCGAGCCCACGAGACCGTACTAGATCTCGTAT
>CALAEM010000041.1 GCA_937890985.1 uncultured Treponema sp.
TTCGGGTTAGTAAGCATATCTTTGTCGGGAACTCACGGCTTGTGACAGCCCTTACGCACCAAGCGGGAATAGACACGACGGAACAGGCAGCGAAGCTGTACTACTACCACGCCGATCACTTGCAGAGTGCACAGTTTATAACAAACGCTAAGGGTGAAAAGTACGAGCACATCGAATACACGCCCTACGGAGAACTGTGGATAGAGGAGACCGCTCCCGGCGTCGACAAGCTGCCGTTCAGATTTACGGGAAAGGAGCTGGATGAGGAGACGGGACTTTACTACTATGGTGCGAGGTATCTTGACCCGAAGTATTCAAGATTTATGTCTTGTGATCCTATTATATTTGGCTTAAATATATATAGTTATGGCGGAAATAACCCCATTACATATAACGATCCGACAGGCTTATTTCAAGAAGACAGTAGATATTCTGGTATAGTAGAAAAAGATGATACATTAGCTAAAATAACAACTGACCATAATAAAAAATATGGAACAAATTATAGTTATGACGATGTTGCCCAAAGTAGTGATATTGAAGATCCAAATAAAATAGAACCTGGTCAAAAAATTATTTTTCCCGATGAACCAGCGATGGAAAGTCGTCAAAGCTGGGGAGCTCAGGATGCAAGAATTGGTGAAATGGAATCAATAGGTGATGTGTTTAACATAACGATACATTCAACGGATAGTAATAAAACACCAGCTCAAATTCAGCAAAAGCATATGGGAAAATGGTGGGGACAAAATAATTGGCCAGATATCGGTTATCATTTTTTGATAGGGCAAGATGGGACAATATATAAGGGCGTTGATTTACAGTATAAGGGAATTCATGTTTTAAACAGTAATACAGGAAGAATTGGAATAGCTTTAATGGGTGATTTTCAACCAGGATGGCTTGATAATAATTCTCCAACTGATATCCAAATAGAAGCACTTATTGACTTGATTTTATTCCTAAAAGCACACTATGATATCAAATCGTTAGGTGGGCATCGCGATTATAAATCGTCTACTTTATGTCCAGGTGACAATGTTTATCCATTATTGCCAAATATACGAAGGAGAACAGGTATCAATGGCAAGTAAGAGAATGATTATATTTTTATTAATTAGTTTATGGCTTATTGTTTACATTACATTAAAATTAACAACTCCGTTATTTTTTGAAAACAAAGATATTTCGCAGGAAGCTGTAAGTAATTTAATGGAACTCCAAAAAATTAAAAAAATGTCTCCTTCCGCTTGTGCTGAATATTACCTATATTACAAAACGGACTATCAAGATGTTTCTCCAAAAAATACCGAGATAAAAATCATTGACCAACAAGAAAATCAAGCCGTTGTTAAAGTTTTTAATCCAAATAGTGAGGATGATAGTATAAAATCTACTATTGATGTTATTTATATGGTGAAAGACAAAAATAATTTATGGATAGTCGTAAAACATAAACAGGCTCATAAAGGTAGAGGTGTTTTTGGGTGGACTACAAAACAAACTCATTAAGAAAATTACTATGGGCAGAAGGCGTAAACAAAATGATCATTAGAACACAACCCAAACACACCAACCTTTCGCAAATAGATGAGGCAGATACGAGGAGCAAGCCAAAAATAATCGCAGGCGTATCGAGATACGTTGAGGATTATTTTTGGTGCAGCGACGAAGTAGATGCCCGCATATTTGCGAAAGGGGAGCTTGACGAAGAAACGGGGTTGTATTATTATGGTGCTAGGTACTTGGATCCGAAGTATTCGAGATGGTTGAGTGGAGACCCGGCTCTGGCGGAGTATATACCGCAAGTCGGAGCCGACACAAGCAAGCTGCCGAACAACGGGGTGTATAACTCGTTTAACCTTGCGGTGTTTGGGTATGCTAATAATAATCCTATAAGGTATAATGATCCAACGGGGGAGATACCAACTGACTATGAAGCTGCTCTTATAGCAGATCATGTGTATAATGGTAATATAGGTGATATCTTGGAGGGTGGGTGGACTTTAGAGCATATTGAACGACTAAATGAAAAAGGCGGAACGGGTGCTATAGGAGTTTATTCACGGTATAATTTTGATGCTAATGGGAATGCGACTGTTGAGTATGTGTTAGCTAATAGGGGAACAACATTTGATAATGTATGTATATGACTTGGAACAAAATTTTGACCAATTTATTGGTCAATCATCTGATTTTTGGAGTTCTGTAGTATACGCCAGCGATTTTGTCCGTATGCACCATAATCAAGAAGTGACGATGGTTGGACATTCTAAGGGCGGTGCTGAAGCGATAGGAAATGCCCTTGCAACTAATACTAGTGCAATTATATTTAATCCAGCAAAGTTAAATTCCAGCTATTATGATGGTAAAATAAATAATTATAATAAAACCATCAATGCTTTTATCGTTGATGGAGATATTTTGAATGCCATATTTGGCGATCCACAAAGTGGCATTAATAAAACTAAGCTTCCCGTTCAATACGAGAAAGCATATAGGTACTCGCACTCACGAGGATATGACATTGAGTATAATAAACGAATGTTTTCACATTCTATGGAAGCAGTTATTAAAGCTTTGGAGTAGGATAAATATGAAAGAGAGAACGTGGTTTTTAATTTTTATTATCTGTTTTATATTTATACTGTTTGCTCTAAATACGGAAGAGTTCGTTTTTATCGTAAGCTGGACTATTATAGCAATATTTGGTAACATTATTAACTTTTTTAAAAATATTTTTTAGCGCTTGTAAACATGAATACATCTATTGACATTTTCTCGTTTACATGCTAAAGCAAAAAAAATGGAGGATAAAAAGAGAAGGATAGATAATTAAGACATCGGATAAAAGCACGGTTGATAATGCTTGGGAACTAAGCCCAAACACACAAGCCTTTCACAAATAGGCGTGTGCAGATACGAGGCGCGAGCAAAAAGGAAGCGGAGGCGTATATTTATACGCTGAGCATTACTTTTTGTGAAGCAACGAAGTAGATGCCAGCATATTTGTGAACGTGGAGCTTGACGAAGAAACGGGTTTGTATTATTATGGTGCAAGGTACTTGGATCCGAAGTACAGTAGATGGCTCAGCGGGGATCCGGCTTTAGGCGAGTATATATCTTATCCACAAAGATCAACTTCGGGTGGAATTTATAATACAATTAATTTAAATGTTTATCATTATGGAATGAATAATCCTCTTAGATATGTTGATCCTGATGGGAGGGATAACTATTTAATAATTGCTTGTTTCCAAGGTGGAGGTGATGAGAATGTTGGAACCACATTTATTGATGCCGCTAATACTCGAAAAAATGATATTGAAAATAGCTCTTCATTTAATGCAAAAACTGATACTATTAATGTTGTAATTATTGATAGTATTGAGGAGTTAAAAGATCTTTTAGCATCTGGTAATATTGACCAACTGGATGTATTTTCGCATGGAGGGGAAAGGCATCTTGTTATTGGTTCTGGTGAAGGAAAAGGAAAACGTGAATTGCTGTATGAGGGTGATTTAAATTCTATGAATCGGGATGCTTTTAATGATGGTGCAAGGATTAATTTTTTTGGTTGTAAAACTGCATCAGAAAGTAGTTTAAATTTTCTCCAGAAATTTTTTGGAAAAAGAACTATTGCAGACTCTTTTGCACAATATTTTAAAGGGGTAACGGTAACAGGTTTTACTGGGGGAGCTTTAGCAGCCCCAATGCCTAATGCAAAACCTGATCCTAGCTTTGTTCATAAAAAAGGCGATCCTGTATGGTTTATAACTTGGGGCAGTATAAGGACATACAAATATGAGAAATAAAAATATGATTTTTGCTGGGTGTATTCTGTGTGCGTGCTTGTTCGGTATAGTAATATTAATAAGCACTGATGCCTATATAGATTTTCTATTTAGTATGGCATGTGGAGGAAATAAAAAAGAACTATTGAGTGTTAATACTCATAATGTTGAAAATGTTGATTTTTGGTATAAACAGTTGTATAAAAAAGGTAAAAAAATAAATGGATTTTTAAAAGGGAAAAAATATAGCAATGAATATACATCTTATATTTTTAGGGGAAGAAGATTGAAAAAGAGAGAAGTCGCTTTGTTTATGTATAGTGATATAAATGGCAATTGTGAGGGATTTTAAGATAGGATTAATTATGCTAGATTTTATTAGTATACGTCTGGCTAAGTGTGAAACTTTAGCAAGATACTGTAACCATAAGCATTGTAGGTGGCTCAGTGGGGATCCTGCACTGGGGGAGTATGTACTTTCACCAGGAACGGAACCATCCAAACTTGCTGGTATGGGAGGTGTCTACAATACGATAAATTTACATGTGTATCATTACTCAAATAATAACCCTATTAGGTATCTAGATCCAGATGGAAGAGCAGCTGGAGATTTATTTGACACTATGGATGCAGCAGCGGAAGATTTTGGAAAAACATACAATGATGATTCTATAAGAAACAATGTTGAATATGGTACAACGTTATATAAAAATAAGGATGGAAAATATTATTATTCCGTTCCAAATATGGTGATAATGAAAGCGTTATAAGCTATACAGAACCTTTAGATCCAAACGACGAAGAGAGCGGAAGAGCTCATACCCATGCTGCGTATGATCCTGATTATAAGAACAATCAATTTTCTAATATTGAGGGTGACAATGGTGAAATGATAGGTGATATACCAAATGCTAAAAAGCTTAATCTTCCAAGTTATCTAGCTACGCCAAATGGTTCTATGAGAAAATACACCCCATCTTCAGATACTGATATTTTAATTAGAACGGATATGCCGTCAGATCCAAAGGATCCGGATAGACTAAATAAAATTGATGTAAATATACAAAAAGATGATCCTTATAACAAATGAGATATAGGATGGAAATATATGAATACAAAGAAAACTTTATTTGTTTTTATTTTTTTGTTTTAGGTGTTATGTATGCAAAAGATGAGCGTAAAATGGAATATGATGCATATCTTAAAACTGAAATACTTGTTGAAAGAGCAAATGGTTTTGTTGCAACCAAAGAAATGGCTATCAAGCTGGCAGAGATTTACCTAATTGATATCTATGGTGAACGTGTAAAAACTAAATTCCCCTTGAAAGCAATTTTAAAAGATGAAATATGGTATGTAATTGGTAGCTTGCCCACTGGTTATTATGGCGGAGTTCCAGTTATAAAAATTTCAAAACTGTCAGGAGCCGTATTAGGATATATCCATTTTAAATAAGTGTTAAGATAAAAGTGAAAAAATTGAATGAATAGGTGAATTTACAAACAGCTAGGATAAAAACTATGAACCCAAAACTTTACATTTATTCACACTTTAACCATCTCAACCCTCGGACAGCGATTAAAAGGGAGCAAAAGCAATTTATACAAATTGCTTTTGCTGTACATCTTTCCGCAGTAATTCCTGCGGAAAGATACCGAAGCGATAGCGGAGCCCTGAAAAGCGCGATGTTGACACTTGTGTACTTTTACATAATTATGATAGTACACAAATGTCGGCAGTCCGCCGCTCAAAGTCCCAATTATCAAGGACATACTGTCATTATGACAGGTGTTGTAGATGTGA
>CALAEM010000042.1 GCA_937890985.1 uncultured Treponema sp.
CGTTGACCATCGTACATCCTTGTACGATGGTCAACTCGAGTTTGCTGACGCAAACATCGTGGGGCTTATAACCGGCGGCATCCGTGCCGCCACCGCCAAGGATGTCAGCGGTAAAAAGCCGTGTCGACGTTTTTGCTCCGCAAAAACTCGGCACGGACGCCAATTTTTGAACCGCATCCGTGCCAATGCTAAATCCCCTTAGACACGGCAGGCTTTAACCAATGTGGAAATTTCCGCTTTGGTAAGTTCGCGGAAATTTCCACTCGCCAAACCGCCCAAGCCAATACTCCCAATCCGAATGCGTGTTAGCTGCCGAACTTTGATCCCGAAGTGTTTTAGCACGTTGCGTATTTCCCGATTTTTGCCTTCAACAAGCGTGATTTTCATTTTTTTTGCGTTCAGTTTTTCCGCACTTTTGCATCGATAAAAAACGCCTTCCACAATAACACCTTTTGTAAATTCCCGCAAAACATTTTCATCAAAAGGAAAAACTGTTTCAACGAAGTACTCTTTTTCGACTTCGCTTGATGGGTGTGAAACCGCAGCGGCAAAATCTCCGTCATTTGTAAAAATAATCGCCCCGCTTGAATATAAATCCAACCTGCCGACATTGTAAAGCCGCTGCTGATACGCTTTTGCGAGTAAGTCCTTCGCAAGAGGCCTGCCAAAATCATCGCGCGAGGCACAAAGGTAGCCTTTAGGTTTATTCAAAAGTACATAAACCTTTTTTTCTTCGAGGCTGACAGGCTTTCCGTCAAAACACACAACATCGTTTTTTGAAACCTTTTTGCCGAGCTCCACAACAGGCTTTCCGTTCACTTGCACACGTCCGTCAAGTATCAACGCTTCGCAAGCTCTCCTCGAAGCAATTCCGGAATGTGCTAAAAATACTTGCAGCCTCATCGGAAATTGGTCTTGTTTAGTTTCCATTTTTGGGTGTCTTGCTCCTCTTGTCCAACGCAGGACGTAATTGCTCGTTGTAGTACCAATCCTCGATTTCGCCACCAGTGGACTTCCGCCCGAGCGGATTCCGCGGTTTGTTTTTACCGTGAAAGTCGCTTCCTGCAGTTATCACCAAGTTGCGGCTTTTTGCAAAAAGCTCCAACCGTCTGCAATGTTGCGGTTTGGTTCCTGCGTTCCACGCTTCAATGCCGTCCAAGCCAGCTTCCTGCAACTCGATTATTTTTTTTTGGAGATTTTTCCACGAAAGATAAAGCGACATCGGATGAGCCAAAACCGCAAGTCCGCCCGCATTATGAATTATCGAAAGAACTTTTTCAAAGTCCTGCCCCTCGGTTTTCAAATAAAAAGGACATCCAAACGCGAGAAGCTTGTCGAAGGCTTCCTGCACGGAACGGACAAAGCCTAGCTCTTTCAAAAGCATTGCAAAATGCGGGCGGCCTATTTGTCCCGAAAAACGCTCGTGCAACATATCCTCAGTGATAATAATTCCTCGGTTCGTCAGCATTTCGCATAATTGCCGATTTCGCGCATCGCGTCGCTTTGTGCAATCCGCAAGCAATGCCACAAAATCTTTGTTGTGGATATCCATATCGTACCCGAGAAGATGAAACTCCCCGAATGGAACTTCAATGTTAAATTCGATGCCGACGACAAAATTCAAGCCTGCCTCCATCGCCGCGGTCTTGGCTTCGGCAATGCCTGCAACAGTGTCGTGGTCGGTGAGTGCAAGAGTTGTCAGTTTATTTTTCACTGCAAGCTCGACAACCTCACGTGGCGTGAAAGTCCCGTCGGAAGCAGTCGAGTGTGTATGTAAGTCAATCACGAGGCTATGATACACAAAACGCGTTTTTAAGACAATCCGTTTGCGTTGTCGATTTTTTCAATCATATAACGTGCCAACGCGTCATTTTCGTTAATCGTAAGCACTGCGTTAAAAAAGCCTTTTGCTGTTTCCGCATCGCCTTCAGCATAATAAACCATGCCCAAATTGGAAATAATTTTTATGTTTTCCGTGTCAAGCTCAAATGCAGAAAGAAGCCTATCTTTCGCTTTTTCAAATTCCTTTAAATTCAAATAACAGATCGCGAGCTCATTACAAATATCCGAGTATGCTTCATCGATGCCGCTTGCTTCGTCTCCTTCTCCATGTTCCAAAGCTGAAAGGAAAGCTTTTTCCGCATCGGCGTATCTTTCAAGTTTTCGCAATGCCCAACCGAGCACAAACCAACCGTTCCACACTTTTGGGTTTTCAGCCAAAAAATCGCGGATTCGCGACAGGGCTTTTTCGTTTTCGTCTTGCTTGATAAAGGCAACTGCATCGGCATAGGCAACGTCGTCCAGTTTTTGCGTGTTTATGTTTTCAATCAAATCGAGAGCCTTTTCTTTTTTCTCTTTTGTCGCGACGTCGTTTTTTGTTTCAAGGTTAATGTAGCTATTAAAAAGCGAGCGAGCTTTTGCATAGTTTCGTTGATTAAAGTAAAAATACGCCGCATTAAAATAAACTTCTGGAAGCGGAGGCTCAGACAAAATCGCCACACGGTAATACTCCTCGGCGTTTCGCTCGTTTTCCGCAGCATCGGCGATTAAATCCGACTGCCGATAAAATTCTGCACGCTTGTCATAAAAAAGTGCAAGGTTCAACATAATAGGCACGTCATTCGGAAAAAGCCCCTCAAGTGCCAGCAAAAGGTTTAGAGCCGCCTCAAACTCAAAGTTCTCGATGTCAAACAGTGCGATTGAAATGAGTTCTTTTTTTGCGTTATGCTCAACCGCCAAAAAAAGTGCTTTGTAATACTCAAAATGCGAGTTGTCGCGGTCATAGGCAAACACGTACAAAAGCCCAGCAATTATCATATCGCGTGTTAATGCGGACTCTACAGGCTGCTCGTGTCCGCAAGTGCATGCGACGCTATGTTTTGAAGCTTTTTCGCCGCAATCGCATGCGTCGCGGTTATGTTGCCCATCTTGATTTTCGCAATCGCATCCGTCAGCTAGCTTCGGTACAGCAGGCACAAACGGCAGCGGAATTGCCGAATCAAAGTCAGGATACGAGCGCATAAAAAGTGCAGCCAGTTCATGCCCAGCTGGTAATTCAACAAAAAAAATAGAGTTTGTGTTTGTCATAGTTTTGATACCTATTTTCGAAGTTACGGTAAGCTTTTCAAAATAGCACTTTGAGTTTTGTAGATGACGAACTCGTCAAAACTCACGCAATATGCTAGTCAACATCGTGCAACTATACGCGATTCGCTTCTTCAACTTCTTTGGAAATTTTATATTGCCCGAAAAATTTATTCAAATGCATTTTAAAAATAATCGGCACTTCGGTTTCCTTGAAAGTGATGCCAACAGCGATTAAATCTTTTCGCCCTTCAACATGCTCCACTCGGATAATTTTGCCTTTCACACCGATAGTTGTTTGTGGATGGTCAAAGTCGAACTTGACGGTTACTTCCTGCCCCATCAAAAAGTTCGCAACTCCCACGAGTATCAGCTTAACTCCTGAAAAGGAAATATCGATTAAAATGCACCGACGCGGAATGCCTTGCACAAACACAAAAGCATCACGAGAAAGCAAATCTATTTTGTGAATCGTGTCGTCTGCCAGTGCGAGGCGCTCGGAATTGCGTTTTGTCGCGTTAATATTCGCTTCCAGCAACAAACCCAACTTTTCGATTAAATCGTCGGGAGCTTTTTGAGTGTAATCAATGGTTACCAAAATAAAGTTATTTGTTTTTGCCTGAAACGTCGAAATATTTACCACTTTACCCGAAACAAAAAAAGCGACCGTTTCTTTTCCGTCATATTCGCTGAACGCCAAACGCAAACTCAAGCTCTGGTGATTACCTTCTAACGCACTGATTATATCTGGCTTAAGCTCGCAAATCACTTTTGCCTGCATCATCGATGCCGAATTCATAATGCACGACCATTGTTCACCGCCACAACGGAGCATCACCTGCTCGGGACGAAGCCCTATCGCCGCAATAACATCCTTTGTGAACGTAACATTTGTGCTTTTATACGAGTCGTAAAATTTGTTTATTTGTAATGTTGTAAGAGTTCGCATTGGAGATATGATAACCGAAACGAAAAAGAATGTCAATGATATATCAAACTTTTCTATAAATTGCAAGCAAATTGCCCAAAAATACCGCACCTTTCCAACTATCTTTTATCTCCATTCACCGAAAGTGCAACTCACAGGCAACCTTGCGGTTGCCATCATGTGCAAAGGCTTTTTAGCAAGTCAGTTTTGGGCGTAGCCCAAAACTTAAGGTTGAAAACCGTGCTTCCGCACGGTTTTCATACAAGCATCGCAGGGCTTATAACCAGCGGCGTCCTTGTCGCAAAGGATGGCGGTTCAAAAATGTGCGTCCATTTGCGTTTTCAGTTTAGGGCTTAAAAAACTCAAAAAATCGCTTTCGAGATTATTTTAAGTGAAATATAATTGAAAAAAAGCGAGTTTAGGTATTGACACACTTGAAATTATGTGAAATAATTATTCTGTGATTTATGTAAATTCTATAAATCATATTTTCTATTTATTTCATTGGGAGGAAATTTATGGATGTATCGAATTATCCTGCAGAGCCTTTTCGAATCAAGTCTGTCGAACCGGTTAAAATGATTGACCGTGCGCAGCGCGAAAAGGTAGCCAAAGAAGCCGGGTACAACACCTTCTTGATTAACTCGGAGGATGTGTACATTGACCTATTAACGGACTCTGGCACGAACGCAATGAGTGATCGTCAGTGGGCTGGCATTATGGTTGGCGATGAAGCATACGCTGGCAGTCGCAACTTTCACCACTTGGAAGAAACAGTTCAGGAAGTTTTTGGTTTTAAGCATTTAGTGCCGACGCACCAAGGACGCGGTGCCGAAAATATTCTTTCGCGAATTGCGATTAAGCCTGGGCAGTATGTTCCCGGTAATATGTATTTTACCACAACACGCTATCACCAGGAAGCGAACGGCGGTATCTTTGTGGATATTATCCGCGATGTAGCACATGACGCAGGCAAAAATGTTCCTTTCAAAGGAGATATTGACCTTGAAAAACTGGAAAAGCTGATTAAAGAAAAAGGTGCCGAAAATATTGCGTATGTTTGTTTGGCTGTTACCGTCAACCTTGCAGGCGGTCAACCTGTCTCAATGAAGAATATGCGTGAAGTGCGCGAACTCACCAAAAAGCACGGCATCAAAGTTTTCTTTGACGCAACACGCTGTGTTGAAAATGCTTATTTTATCAAGGAGCAGGAAAAAGGCTTTGAGAATAAATCAATCAAAGAAATTGTTCGCGAAATGTTTAGCTATGCGGACGGCTGCACGATGAGTGGCAAAAAAGACTGTATCGTAAACATCGGTGGCTTCCTTTGCATGAACGACGATGAACTTTTCCAAGCGGCAAAGGAAATCGTTGTTGTGTTTGAAGGTATGCCTTCATACGGCGGTATGGCTGGACGCGATATGGAAGCAATGGCTATCGGCTTGAAAGAGTCGCTTCAGTTTGAGTACATCGAACACCGCGTGAAGCAGGTGCGTTATTTGGGCGACAAACTTTTGGAAGCAGGCGTTCCGATTATCGAGCCAGTTGGCGGACACGCGGTATTTTTGGATGCCCGACGTTTTTGCCCGCACCTAGACCAAATGCAGTTTCCGGCACAAGCGTTAGCGGCTGAGCTTTACATCGAGTCGGGCGTCCGCAGTATGGAACGCGGTATCGTTTCGGCAGGCCGCGACCCCAAAACTCGCGAGAACCACATACCGAAGCTGGAAACCGTTCGCTTAACAGTTCCGCGTCGCGTATACACTTACAAGCACATGGACATTGTAGCAGATGCTGTTATCAAATTGTACAAGCACAAGGAAGTTATCCGCGGCTTGAAGTTTGTTTATGAGCCACGTCAGCTCCGATTTTTCACTGCACGCTTTGAACACATCTAAAAGCTTTGCATAATGCAAAAAAGCCTTTCAAGAAATTGAAAGGCTTTTTAATGGTACAACCGCTTTGTAAAAAAATCGGCACATCTTGATTCTCTTGATTTTCAAGATAATAATTTAAGTCATTTTTTAACCTCAAGCTTTTGAAAAATAAACGCCATGCTCTATCGATAATTTTGTTTTTTAGAAACAAGTTTTTTCTATTTATTTAAAAAAGTTCAAAAATTTAAAATTTTTTGACTTGATTTTTTTTTTTCTATTATAAAATGGTTACAAGGTATCGTGCGATAACAGTCGCTATATGACTGAAAGCACAAGTTTGACAAATTAACAAGTGTCTTGAAAAACTCGGTTTGGTTTTCGAGATTCTATCATAGATTTTGGAGTGATGGTATGAGAACAGAGGATGAAAGTATTTCGTCAAGTTTGCAGGATGCAGAGCAATCGGAGCAGTTTCCAATTACTTTACTTTTTTTTGATTTAGCGGCACACATTGCCTGGATTATCGGAGCAGTGGCGTTAGCTAAAATTTCGACCATGGGAGGGGTCGAGTCTTTTTTGTCAACCGAAAAAGTTGTAACTTCGATAAGTTTATACTTAATTATGCTTATGCTAATAGTCATTCCGATTGTGAAATTTTTCGCCTATCGAAAAATAATTCTAAACTGGCGAAGCGATTGGCAACGTGCACTCAAAACGATAAGCATAGTTAAACTGATGACCACATTGCTTCCGATGCTTTTGTCGGTTTTGATTGCTGTAATGATTGCAGTGGAAGTTGGTTTTATCTCTAGTCCGAATGACTTTATACCATTTTTGCTTATTTGTATCGGTGCACAACTGTTAGTAGGCGAGCCTTTTGCATTATTGTTTGTAAAACATTTTGAAAGGGCTTGTGCTGTTGTTCCGATTGACACAACGGCTTCACTTAAAGCGGCAAAGGTTTCAATCAGGTTGTATACGATTGTTATTCTTGGGCTTGTTTTATCGTGTGGTTTTTCGATTTTGCCTTATGTTAGCGTTGAAAATGCAAACAAAACGCCTGCACAGATTTTTATGATAAACTCGCTGCCACTTGCCGTCATAACTTTATTTTGTTGTGTCGGTTCTGCTATTATTTACGTGCAGCAACTTTTGGAACACATTGCTGTGATTGAAAACAGAATGGAAAGATTGCAACAGGGAGATTTTAGAAATCTTGAAATTCCAGTGCTTACGCGCGATGAATTCGGAAAGCTCATCACAAACTTTAACAAATACGCTGCATCTTCAAATAAGTTTTACCGCACGGTTTTTGACTCGATAAATCAATCGACTGAAATTTCTGAAAATCTTATGCATCACGCAGAAGCAAGTTCCTCAAGTGTACATCAGATTGCTGGAAAAATTTCGGTTATAAATTCAGACATCGGCGATCAAGCGACCAGCATTTTAGAAACGCAAAGCACGGTTGAAGAGATTGTCAGCAACATCAAGTCGTTGAGCAAAAGCATCGACAATCACGCTGCGACAGTTGCGGAGTCGGCAAGTTCGATTGAGCAGATGGTTGCAAACATTCGCTCGGTAACAAATATTTTGGAAAAGAACACCGGAAGCATTACCAAGCTTGAAAAGGAATCAAAGACAGCTGATAAAGCAATCAATGACTCGCTTTCGTTAACAGACAAAATTGCTGGTGCGTCAGACGTTCTTTTGGAAGCAAGTAACGTTATCCAAAATATTTCGAGTCAAACTAACTTGCTTGCAATGAATGCCGCCATCGAAGCGGCTCACGCAGGCGAAGCTGGAAAAGGTTTTGCAGTTGTTGCCGATGAAATTCGAAAGCTCGCAGAAGAGTCCAGTGCACAAGGTAAATCCATTTCAATCGTTTTGAAATCGTTAAAAGAGCAAATTGATTCGGTGCAAAAAGGCAATGCCGCAGTGCATGAACATTTTTCAAATGTGCATTTGATGACAACAAAGGTTCGCGAGCAGGAAGATACGGTAATGAATGCGATGCATGAACAAAGCACAGGTAGCGAACAAGTTTTGCGTGCAATGAACGAGCTAACTAATATCACACGCGAAATCAAAGACGGCTCGGCTGAAATGCTTCTCGGCAGTGGCGAAATTCAAACTAGGATGAATAAACTTGCAGAACTATCAGACGCAATTCAAAACAGCGTGCGACAAATTGACGAGGGAGCAAACCATATTTCTGAAAGCGTTTCGTCGGTTTCAGACTTGGGCGTAAAAAACAAAGTGGCAATGGACGAAGTCGCTAAAAATATGAGTCGCTTAAAAATTTAAGTTTATTGAATTTATCTTTCGCAGGGCATGCGGTGCTTAAACATCGCACGCCAGCGAACTCGAGCGTAACGTTGCAACACGCCACGCTAAATTTGCCTGAGTTGTATTCCCATCACAATGCCAATTGAAAGCATCGCCGCCCACAACGACGACCCGCCATAAGACAAAAACAAAAGCGGAATGCCCATAATAGGCATAATTCCCATAACCATACCAATGTTAATCATAAAGTGATACATAAAAATCACAAGCATTCCGATGCACACAAGCTTTCCATAAAAGTCTGCACAGCGGAGGGCGGCTTTACGAATACGCCTGAAAATCATAATATAAAGCACAAACACAATTAGCCCGCCGATAAAGCCCCACTCTTCCGAGAGAATACTAAAAATAAAGTCGGTACTTTGCTCTGGAAGAAATTTGTAATGACTTTGCGTTCCTTTCAAAAAACCTGTTCCGTGCAAACCGCCCGCACCAATCGCAATCATTGACTGATTAATATTCCACCCCGCATCCAACGCATCAATATTCGGATTCAAAAATACAATGAGTCGCATCATTTGATAAGGCTTTAGGACTTTTAAACCAGCAATGCAAATTACCGTTGCACAACAAAGAATTGCGAACACAAACACAAGCCAATAATAATACTTTTTGCGAAATAGAAAAAACCCGAGTGCAAATAAAATCGTAACGGTTAAAAGGATCGCAAAAAGAATGATGCTATAAGTCGTGTTTGTCAGCACACGAGAAAACGGCGACACTTCTTTTATAACATAGGACTCCCACATCGGAAATAAAAGCCCCAAAAGCCCGAACAGCAGCACCAATGCGACAAACATCAAGTATTGAAGCTTCACGCCTGCAACGTAACACATAATTAAAAAAACTGGAATATACACGGAAGCTGTTCCTAGGTCAGGTTGCAACAAGATGAGCAGCATCGGGATAATTGTTATAATACCTGCACGTATAAAGCGTTTGAACTCAGTTTCCTTTTGTGAGCGTTCAAGGTAAAAAGCTAAAAAGATAATGTACGCAACTTTCATAAACTCTGACGGTTGAATTCCGAATGGACCTATGCCTATCCAGCTTTTTGCACCTTTTGCAAACTTACCAAAAAACGGCGTGTAAATCAAAAGCAAAATTCCAACTGCATAAATCACAACGGAATACTCTTTAATTTTGTTGTAATCATACAAGGAAACAAGCACAAGAAGAATCACGCCTGTCCCTGCCCAAATAATTTGGCGGATAAATTCAATCGATGTTGAAACGCCATCTGAATTTACTCCTGACGAATAAATAAACAACACACCGATAAATGATAACGCAATTACCGAGAAAAAAAGAAGATAATCAAACTTCGCAAAATTTTTATTCATAGGCTTCCTGTGTTTTTTTTATTTGTGGCAAATTTTCAAACGACAAAGCTCTCACTGCTTCATCAAATGTTTGGTTACTCAAAGTTCCCTGCAAAATAATATTTGCGGCGTACGGTGCCCACCATTCCCACTCGTTTGCAGCTTCCACAATAATTGCAACAACTACAGTGTCCTCAGGCTTTGCACCATACGGACCGTAAGCAACCATCCACGAGTGCCAGCGGTCTGTCAAACCGACTTCGGCAGTTCCTGTTTTTCCTGCCAACTTGTAATACGGATTCTTCATCGGGTATCGAGCTTCGCCGTACAACGTTACACCGTGCAAAGCTTTTTTTGTCGCTTCCCAAACGTCGTTACTTGCATTGAGGGAATGAAGCACTTCAGGTTTAACTTCAGAAATGATTTCACCTGTTACTGAATTCACAATAGACTTCAGCAAATGCGGTTTATAGATAACACCGTTATTAACAACCATCGCAAGCATATTTGCAACTTGCAAGGGTGTCGTGAGGTTAAAACCCTGCCCTATCGACATATTCATCGTATCACCATCCAACCACTTTTCATGATAATTACGTTCTTTCCAGGCAGGTGTCGGTAATTGTCCTGCATTTTCGGACGGCAAATCAATTCCTGTTTTCGCACCGAAACCAAAAGCCTCACAATACTTGATAATATTTTCAAGCTTCAAATAATCCTTGCAGACAACCCAAAAATAAATATCGCATGACTTTGCCAATGCTTCCGCAAGATTGAGTGGCCCATGACCCGGCTTTCGAATATGACATCGAAAAATTCTGTCGCCCAACTGCATTTCTCCCAAACACGTAACTGTCTTTTCGGGCGGAAATGCTTTTTCGTTCAAGATACCAACTGTCATAATTGTTTTAAACGTCGAAGCTGGAGGATACGCCGCATCAATTGCACGATTCAAAAGCGGATTATTTTTGTCATTCAAAAGTTTCAAATAATCACTGCTTAGATTTTCTTTCACAAAAATATTTTGGTCATACGCTGGGTACGAAACGGAAGCAAGTATTTCCCCCGTTGCTGGCTTGAGCACAACAGCTGCACCTATGCGAGGTCCCAAAGCTTTTTCCGCGAGCACCTGCACACGTCGGTCAATAGTCAAAATCAAATCGTTTCCACTGACTGGTGGCTCAACTTTTATCGAGTTCAAAATATTTCGTCCGAATACATCAACCGTTCTAATTTCACGCCCATCAGTTCCCTTGAGTAATTCATCGTACTGTTTTTCTATGCCAGTTTTACCAATGATATTTGTTGCAGTGTAACCTTTATTGTAATAACGCTTCAATTCTTCAGTAGTTATATCACCAACATAACCAATCAAATGTGCGAACGAACCTGTCGCCAAATAGTTGCGCAAAGGTTTTGAACGCCAGTAAACACCTTGCAAACTTTCGATATTTTCTGCAAGAGCTACAACCGATTCATAAGGCACGCTCGATTTTACTTCAATGCTTTGAAACGAACGCCGTATATTCGGCGGAAGTTTTTTTTGAATTGATGAGACAGGCACTTTTAAAATCGCTGCCAACTTTGCAATTATTGTTGAAAAATTTCCGCTTTCAATTTCTCCAGGAACTACGTCAACTGCAAATGAGTCAACGTTCGCAACCAACGGAACATCACCGTTTCTATCAAAAATTTCTCCACGCTGTGCCGGAATTAATTTCGAGCGTTGATAATTTTTTTGTTTCTGGCTTTGAAAAATTTCGCCATTGATAATTTGAATATAAAAAAGTCTTATAACAAAAGTTGCCAAAATAATAATTCGTATTGCGTCAACAAATTTTAGCTTTTTTATAACTAAGTCTTTGTAATCAAGATTGTTGTTCATAATGTTTTAGTTCCCTGTAACAATGTAGGAAATAAATTAAAAAGAAAAAAAAGAATTGGAGCTGATATTGACGTTACAAAAACTCCTATCCAAAACTCGGCAAGCAAAAAATTTGGAACTGCAATGTTGCTTCCAAATATAAATCGAAGAACAAAAAAAAGAAGTGACTGAATCATCACTGCGATAAACGTCAATAGCATTGGAATGAATACTCGATTTAAGTTATATCGTCCGTGCATTTTACCCGAAACAAATGCGATAATCACAAATGTTGCACTGTGCAAGCCCAATGGAGCAAGAGACAAAAAATCTAAAATCAATCCAGAAAAAAACGCCGCTAAACTTCCTGTTAATGAACCATTGCAAAATGAAACGAAAAGAATTAAAACTAAAACAGCATCCGTGTGCCAGTTAAAAATATATAAGTGCGAAATAATTGCAGTATCAATCAAGCATAAAACAAGTGCAAAGATAACCGAAAACAAAATCGTTTTTTTCATTGTACAAGCTCCTCATAGCTAGCTGTTGTATCCAATACAAATACATGTTCCACTGAATCAAAATCAATCACTGGAGTAAGCACCAACTGAATTGATGTCTCATAATCGTATGAAATAATTTTTTTAACTATGCCAACGGGAATGTTTTTCGGAAACAACGAAGCGTCATCAAATCCACTCGTGAGAACTTTTGAGCCAATCTTAATTTCGGAAAGTCCAGCCTTTTTTACATACTGCATATTTAATGTTCCATCGACCACTCCAGTTCCATTTGTAATTCCACGATATCCAAGCACTTCCAGTTTGCATGCAACTGAACACTGATAATCATAAAGCGGCAAAATCATCGAAGTATTTTGTCCGACTTCAACAATCTTGCCGACCAAGCCCATCTGTCCATCTTGAAATGCAACTACGCTCATATTTTTTTTAATGCCTTTTTTAATTCCAGCATTGATAATCATACCAGAATACAATCGAGAAGAATCAAACGCAATAATTTCAGCGGGAATATTTTTTATTGAAATAGTTTCTGAAAAACCAAGCAAATTTTTTAGCTTTTTATTTTCAGCTTGTGTCTCGGCATTCATACGTTGCAAGACTTCATAGTCTGCAAGTTTTTTTTGAGCATCAGCATATTTTTTCTTTAGGTCAGCAAGTTCACGAATTGCACTTACGGTGTCGCCAACAAACGACGATGCTGTATACAACGCCCGCTCAGTTTGCGAAATAAATGAAAAACCAACTTGCTTGAAAGCGGAAATAAATCCGCCACCAGAAAAAGCTAATAGAGCAACGCTAAGCGAAATCAAAACGATAAAGACTATAAAGTCTGCTTGTAATTGAGAACGTTTTTTTTTCATTACATATCCTATGGAACCGAGTAATCGGCACACATCTGGACCAGTATTATAATTATTTTCGGCAAATTGTAAAGATAGTTACGTCGCAGTTTATTTTATTTTTATCGCAACGTTATACGCTAATTCGTTTTACTGCGTAAACTTCCATACTGTCGCCAAGCTTTTTGCGTTTGCTGATGTGATTTAAAATCTTATATATCAAGCTACCGCGTTTAATGTGTGCAAAGTTTTTAAATCTTTCTGGATGATGACCAATCGAAACAATTCTAACAAGTTTAAAACCGTATAACTCTAAAACTTTTTCTACACTTTCAACATCGAATATACTATAGTGGTCAGTAGGACTATTTACAAAAAAATCGCTATTACTTTTTTTTCCGCTTACACCTGATAACGTTGGAGTTGAAAACGCAAAGATTCCGCCATCAACCAAAAGTGAATGCACCTGTTTTAAAACTGCATCCAAATGTTTAAAATGCTCAATGACAAACCACATTGTAACTGCTTGAAAAGATTCAGGCTGCAAATTAAATATTGCATTTTCAAAATCTATGTTTGTATCTTCTGCAAAAGATTTTTTGCGAATATAACTAAACTGCTCAGGGATTGCAGGAAACGCCGAACAAAACGCAGGAAGTTTTAATTTATCAGCAACATACGTAATTGCTTCATTTGAAATATCTGTTCCAACTGAAAACCAATCAGTTTGCTCGCACGCTTTTAAAAATGCACCGTATGCACATCCGACATCAAGTAAATTTTTTTTCTTGTTAAAAAAGCTTTCATCCGCTTGCAAATATTCTTGGTAACATTCCTCAATAATTTTTAAACGTTGTATACCTTGTTTCATTATATTTGGAAAATCTTCAAGATATGTTTTTCCATATTGTTTTTTATATTCATCAAAGAAATAATTTTCATTATATTTTTTTCCATCACTCATTATGAACGATAAAAAATATAATCCAGTTTTTTTACACTGTGCAATCGTTCTATCTGGAAGTCGATGTACAACTTTATGCTCGTCATTTATATATTCATTATCACAAATAGGACAACTACAGTGTTGCGATTGTGAAATAGCTACAATATATTTTGATAAATCTTTTTGTACAGTTTTAGGTGTGATGCATTTTGGAATTTTTATTCCATGTGTAAAAGCTTCACTGAACATCAAAGTATCTGGCACGCCTACAGGAAAACAAGTGAAATCATTTTGTATTCCTAGTTGATAATGATAGTCAGTAGGAGAAACTAAAACAACAAGACATCCTGCTGCCAGTGCCTCAAACGCAGTAAATCCATAAATCGTAATTACAACATCATAATTAAAAAGTTGTTCACGCAAATTAGGAATAGTATAAAGCAGCTTTAATTTTCCGCCCAGTTTTTGTATTGCAGAAAAAGAAGTTTCAGATGATACAGCTGTAATATCAAAATTAAACGGAAGCAAATTCTTACCAATTGGAATTGCAAGATGATTATTATCTTCACCACCGCAAGTAATTAAAACGTTCAACCGATTGTTTTTGAAATTAATCCTTTGCGTTTTAGGTTTTCTATTTTTGGGAAGTGGAATAAACTCTGCACTTTCAGCATTAGCCATAATATGGTCGTTACTTTTAAGACGAGGAATTATATCGAGTAAATAATCTACAGTATTACGTGCAGAGCCACCTTCATCAAGTGCAAGCACAGGTGCAATAAGTTCGAATACATTTGCTTCATCAGCAGTTGTTCTAAAATTATCCAATACAATCAGCTTCGCTTTTTTTGGCAGCTTGTTCGTAATTAGTTTCGGATTAACTTCTAGCAAAAGTTTTTCAGCAAAGCTAGGAATATTTTCTGTATCAATAAAAATTTGTGTGCGAAACTTTTTTTCAAGCTCAATTGCAAGTTCAATGGCACGACGTAAATGTCCTGAACCGTTTCCTGTTTTTACCGAAGGCACAAACAAAATAATATCCGTCGCGTATTTTGTTGCTTCAATGATTTGATTATATGTTGCAGGTAAACGTATTTCTTTTTCGTGTAAAAACTCCAGAGCAATTTTTGTGCGACTTAAATCCTCTTGAGTGTCAACCGTTGTTATCATATCTGGAAAATAATATTTAGATACAGCAGTTTCATACACAACTCGAAATTTATCTTTATGATAATAAATTGCAGGTCCTACATGCTCACGCTCATACTCGCTATTTGAAACTTTATTTGCAGCAATGAGTGCTTCTGGTTTTATCAACTCAACACCGCTTCCATGCGGTAAACCTGTGAATGTAAAATAATCTGGCTGCTGCAATTCAAAGTAGCGTGCTACGGAATCGTTAATCGCGTCAATAAATAAAAATGGATTGTCAGCAGTTGCACGTACAACACACGTAATAGATGGTAAATTTTTTTCATGGCAAAATATTTGTGCCGAATTCAATGCAGCATTGTACCGTGAAAGCACATCAGACTCACTACCTTGCACGATTAAAAAATCTTCTCGCTCGGCAAACGGTTTAAAACTTTCATACGAGCTGTAATCGCAAGCTAGCACAAAACATTGAGCGTTAACTTTTTTTAAGCTCGATAACACATGCTCCAAAAGAACGCGGTGATCAAGTTTTATCAATGCTTTTCTAGGCAATCGTTTTGACGAAAGACGAGCTTGTACAATAACGCATACTCCGTTTTCTGTAATCATACATTCATCTCCCAATCAGCAAGTAATGTTAAAGCAGAATATTTAAAACGTTCTTTATTTGTATCAACCCACTTCTTTGCTTCAGAAAAATTTTTATGACTGCGAAAAATATTTTCACCAGAAGTTTTCATATATGAAAAAATAACACGTAGCGGAATATATGCTTCCGACTTTCCATTAACAATTTTAATGGAAGGTGCAAGATTTTTTAAAAAAAATTTTCGATATGACTCATCAACGCTAGTATCTTCAACGGAGATGTCGGTTAAGTATCGCACTTTGAATGATGTTGCAATACTCATTGAGTATCCCCACAAAAATGCTCGCATAGAAAAATCCAAAAGCTGCCAGTACGGGTTTAGAATAGTATGATCAAACCCAGCAATTTTAATAAACGCCTCACGATTATAAATTCCAATGAAGTCAAAAGGATAAAGTGTTTTTGTTTTATCTTTCAAAGTATTCAGTTTTTGTGTCGAAAAAATTTTTGCGTTTGTCAATAGCGGAATAATTTGATTCGGAAGTGTGTCAAGCTTTGCCGTTGTTAAACTTGGAATAGTGCACATTTTATTTTCAGCAAGTAGTTGTTCAAACATTGTTGCAGCAAAACCTTGCGAGGTGATAACAGTATCAGACCATAGCACAATAAAATATTTTGATTTACATTCACTAGCACAAATATTTATCATTTCACCTGAAGAAACTTTTTCGAGCGTACGAATAAATTTTATAGATGGAAATTTTTCGCTTAACGTTTCAACACGAATTGTTTGAGGATTATTCAAAATTGCAAACACGGATCTGAAATTAAAAGATAAAATATTTTCAAATACTGTATCACTTAATATAGAACCGCTTCGCTGCAAAATAAACACCGAAAAAAAGTTTTCACTTTTTTCATCATTGTCGTCATTACTTGTTCCGCTTATAAAATTATATGTTCCAATATTTTCATTAAAAGTTATAGGTATAGTATTCATCACAATTTTCACACAAGCCTTTATATTTTTTTTCTACGTGTTCCAAATACGTTATTAAATTTTTTTCATGAAGCGTTTCTAATTCATCGAAAAAAATATTTCCGATAATATTTTTTCTAAAAGCATCTTCACGACACATCAGCACATCTCCATTTTCCAAAATATACATATCGCGTTTCAAATGCCAACACTCGCAGCGCTTAATCGGAGAAATATCTGCAACGCGGTGCTGTGGAATTTGCCCAGCAAGATTATCATACTTTTGAATCAGTACGCTATTAATTTTTTCTTTCCATAAATTATAAAAAGCTTCAAGCTCAATTTCATTTTGGTTCATTCGTACAAACTGCGGATAAACGTTACCAGGAAAATTTTTATGCAACGCAAGCGTGTTCTCAACAGCCGCTTGAAACATCGTGTGTGCTGCACTTGCCTCAACACTGGAAAGCTCTGCATATTTATTTTCAGACACAGCATCAAGCATCGTTATCCAAAATATTTTTGAACGTGCATTATATGCATCAGCAAGTGTTCGTATCTTTTCAATCATGCTGCGATCAAACTGTACTGCAGACGTTTCCAATAAAAGAGATAATTCTTTTTGTTGCAACACGTATTCAATCATTGAAAGTATTTCAGAATTACAAAACGGCTCACCGAAAATCGAAAGTGAAACAACGGCATCATTTGAATATGCAGTTATCTTATCAATTATTATTTTAAATTTTTCAAAATTTAAAAATGCTTTAGATTCTGCAATTTCGATTTTAGGTTGATAAATTTTAGTTACATGACGCTTTGCGGAAATCTCAACCGCATAATATGCTGGCAACATAAACAGATGTCGTTTTTGTTTTTTTATTAACTCTGAATAATTTTTTGAATCTATCGTTTTAAAATTTTCACACAATAAAAAATTGCGTTTACTATTTGTAAAAAATTCTAAACGCAACTCAGAAACATCATAAGGTGCAATTACAGTTTCAATATCATATGAATTTATATTTTTCTTTAAAGTGTCAAAAATAAAATTTCTATTTTCTTTTACGTTTTCAAAATCCGAAATATGCGAAAGAATTTTTAACAAACCTACATCCAGCAATTCAGGTGCTAAGCCTTTCGGATAGCCATCTGCAAAAGTATATTCGGCTTTATATTTTTTATGAGTTTGAAAAAGTTCAACTGCGAGTTCCGAATCTAAAAAAGGAGCATCAGCGTCAGCAAAAAAAACTGTTCGATATTTCTTTGCAAGCTCGTACATTGCAGCAAATACTTCTTTTGAACTAAATTCATTTAATGCAACAACTTTTATATTTTCGGGAAAGCTAAAATTATTTTTTGCATCGGTTATAACTGCAACTCCTTTTGTCTCTGGAAATTGCAATCCGCGTTTGACAGCCTCGCCAATGCCGCTGATATTTCCATTCATTTTTTTCAAAGCCCATTCATTCATCGGCAAAGCATTTAAAATCGTAATTGCTTCCATATTTTACCTTGTCTACAGTTTCGGCAAATATAAAAAATTTTTTAGATATTTTTAAAAAAGAGCATTGGCTGAAATCGCTTAAAGCACAACACAAACTATTTGAATTAAATTAGTTTTGTTGAAACAAATATCTTAAGAAATAAAAATAAATAATTCCTTGACATCGAAGCCCCAATTTGAAAAAACTAAAATAAACACATCTAGCTTTTTTTTTAATTTTGCGATATTCTTTCAATATGGCACATTGT
This sequence comes from uncultured Treponema sp., assembly GCA_937890985.1. GTDB lineage: Bacteria > Spirochaetota > Spirochaetia > Treponematales > Treponemataceae > Treponema_B. The sequence goes on from CALAEM010000042.1 coordinate 18,212, forward strand.
ATAGTTAAAGAGGCAGAAGAAATTTTGGACAAAACGTTTCCAGTTTTAGATCATGGATTTGTGAGGTTGGTTGATTATCTCGGTGGTGATTCTCGCATCGTGCAGGCAGCTCGCGTTTCTTACGGTGACGGCACAAAGACTGTCCGCGAAGACGCAGCGCTCATCGATTATCTTTTACGCAATGATCACACCTCGCCATTTGAGCAGGTCATTTTGACATTCCATATTAAGATGCCGATTTTTGTTGCACGTCAATGGGTGCGTCATCGAACAGCTAGATTAAATGAAGTGTCAGGGCGATATTCCGTTATGCGAAACGAAGCGTACTTACCGAATGCGCATGCTCTCGGCTATCAATCTAAAAATAATAAACAAGGCAGAACTAATGAGCGATTACCTGACGAACTTGCAGAAAAAACAATTTCGATTTTAGCTGACGGTCAACAACAAGCTTTTAAAAACTATGAAACACTTTTGAATGACAACATAGCAAAAGAATTAGCTCGAATTAATTTACCGCTTGCAACATACACGGAAATATATTGGCAAATGGATTTGCATAATCTATTTAGGTTTTTAAAATTAAGATGTGATGCGCATGCACAAAAAGAAATACGCGATTATGCATTTGCTATTTTAAGCATTGTGGAAAAGGTTGCTCCACTTGCAACAGATTCATTTAAATCACATATATTAAATAGTATGATTTTCTCTGACAAAGAAGTACTTGCATTGAAGCATATGCTCGAAGGAAAACCGACCGAACTAAATGAGCGTGAAAAGGAACAATTAGCTGAAAAGTTGGATAGCGTTTCGGATAATTAAATTTTGCAACTGGATTGTTTATGAATATAAAAAAAATATTTCACTGTGGCGAAACAGAGTTTTCATCGGATAAGCACGTATTAATTGTTGCAGAAGTTGGAACGTCGCACGGAGGCTCATTAACAAAAGCAAAACAACTCATCGATGCAGCGGTTGACTGTGGTGCCGACGCAGTAAAATTTCAAATCGTTTATGCAGATGAAATTTTACATCCGAAAACTGGCATCGTTGATTTACCCACAGGTAAAATTTCATTGTATGAAAACTTCAAGCGTTTGGAAGTCGGCACGGAATTTTTTGAAGCTTGTGCAGAATATTGCAAACGCAAAAAAGTTTTATTTTCAGCTTCACCGTTCGGAGCGAAATCCGCACAAGAGTTAGCCGTACTTAAACCGGCGTTTGTAAAAATTGCATCGCCAGAATTAAATTATGTGCAGCTGCTTGAGCAAGTCGCAAAACAAGACTTGCCCGTTATTCTTTCAAGTGGCGTATCTCACTTGAGCGACATCGAAACCGCGATAACCGTACTCAAAAAATGTTTAACGAAGGACATCGCTTTACTTCACTGCATCACAAGCTATCCAGCTCCAGAGGAAGAATACAATATTTCACTTCTGGAAACATTGCAAAAAATTTTTGGCGTTGCTGTTGGAATTAGCGATCATTCAAAAAACGAATATCTTGTTCCTGCATTAAGCGTCTCATGCGGTGCAGCCGTAATTGAAAAACATTTTTGTTTATCAAATGATGACGGAGGACTGGATGACCCAATTGCATTAACACCCGATGCATTTACGAAGATGGTTATGTTTGTGCGTGAGTGTACAGGACTTGCAAAAGAAGAGTGTGTACAAAAACTTTTGCAAAAAAGATTTTCAAAAGAGTTAATAAAAAAAGTTTTAGGCACTGGTGAAAAAAGGCTTGCAGACTCGGAAGCACAAAATTACGGACGCACAAATCGCTCACTGCATTATATTCACGATTTAAAATCAGGACACAGATTAACCGAAGATGACATTAGAATTTTACGCACAGAAAAAATTTTAACCGTCGGGGATGCCCCTGCGTTGTTACCTTATTTTTTGGGAAGCGTTTTACAATGTGATGTGAGTGCTGGAAGCGGTGCAAAACTTTTTGATATAATCAATCGGTAATGCTATGAACAATGAAGAAAAAAATTATTATGCAACAATTGGTGAATTCCTAAATAAAAATTTATCGTCTGAAGACGATCCGTTTGAAATGCTAAAGTCAAATACACGAAGTAGATATAGACGCATGGGTAACGTTATGGAGCATCGTCCGCCACCAAAAATTAATACTAATAGTGATGATAACAATGTAGAACAAAAATATCACGACAAAGCAAAAGAGGAAAAACTTGTTCCAGTGCCTCAGGACTTAGTTGAAGACTTTGCTGTGTTGCAATTGTTACCTGGAAGCTCTCTGACACTTTGCAAAAATTCGTGGCGGCGGCTTTTGAAAAAATTTCACCCTGACACAGTAACAATAAAAAAAAGCATCACAGTTGAAGATGCAGCTGATGTCGTTCGTCGTCTTAATAAAGCATATAGGCGAATTGAGTATTGGTATGAAACTGGTAAAATCCTTTTAGAAAAGTAAATCGGAGTTTCATTTGAAAAAAAGTTTTATCGTTATTTTTAGCCTGCTTATTTTTGCTGGAATAGTATTTGCACGAGAAGAGCGTAACTCTCTCGAACTTTTTCGATTCGGTGCAAAAGGATACGACAACGTATTAGCGTTGTGTTTTACAGATACATCTACTCAACAAGCTGATAAAATTATTACACAAGTAAAAAGTTTTATAAAAGATTTTTCGGTACAAGCAAAAAACAATGAGCTTGAATTTACTTTACTAGTTGCAATTTCAAAAAATGATTACACCGATTTACCGAGCGATGTTGCAATAAAATCTTTTGTCGGCATGGGCGAATTAGTATCAGAAATTATAAAATATAAGCGCAGCTCAGTGTTTATTTTTAACACTAGTGAACATGAAAATATTTCATACCAGGTTGCAAGAACAAAAGCTCCTTCTTGGATGATTCAACTTTTTGCACAAAGCATTAATGAAACAAATTTTGAATTAACTCCGCGAACTTTTTCGCTGGACACACACAACAAGAGCAACATTGAAACATTAAAGCTTTTTTTTGATGAAAATATTCCATCACTTCTTGTGCGTATGAAAGAAACAACCAATGTATCAAGTCTAATTGAAAATATATATCAAAACTATCCATCATATTTCTCAGAAGATTGGGAACAAAATTATTTTTTATTTTTCCATTTTGATAACCTAAGAATTATTTCGGAAAAGTCTAGTATTTTATTTATAGTGGTTGTTTTGATACTTATCTTTGTTTATTTATTTTTAAAAACAATTATAAAAAACAAACGTCTCACGTTAAAGCTGATTTTAACTCGTGTGTGTTTATATGTCGCAATTGTTTTATGTAACTGTATCTTTTTGTTATTTGCAAGAAGCATTGCAGATTTTATTTTTAATGCATGCACAGGAACAAAAAATATTATCGGGCAATTTAATGCATACTATTTAATCATTTTTATTACATGCTGGGTTTTGCTAATTTTATTTTTTCAATCATTTCTTGTTCATATTTTAAAAAAAACAAACTCAACATTTCAAGTATTTAGTGATATATATCCAGGTTCATGCCTACTAAATTTTTTTGCTCTAATTGTATATGACTTTTCGATTTATCCATTTACATTTTTCACTTACGTAGTTGCAAATTTATTTTATGTTACAAAAAATAATATTGCAAAAGTTTTAGTTTTGCTAATAAGCTTTATTCCTACATTGTTATATTTTATTTTTGTTATCGGAAACTCAACATCGCTAATAGAATTAATTCACAGCAATATTTTATTTTTAGCACTTACGAGTATTTCAATTGTTTACATTTTTACAATAGCCTATGCAATATCAAAAACCTATTTTAAAAGTAAATTTTTTATTTCACTACTAAGCATTGTACTAATAGCTGGCATAACAATTTTAGTTTTTATAACTCAAATAAAACAATATAAAATCTCTGTTCAAATACGTCAAGCATTTACCGACACAGGTAACGTATCATCAATAAAAAGCGATTACAGAATTAAAGATGTATTCACTCTAACTAATATTCCAGCACAGAGCGTAACTGCGTCTAAGTATATTCAAATTGAAAAACATTTAGAAAATTATTTAGATCGCAGCATCGGAACTATAAGTATTAACTCGCCGCTGAAGATTGAAGCACTCCAAATTTTTATTTCAACTGCAACAGGAGTTGCAATATATGAAGCGGATAAAAATTATATTTCAACTAGTGGTGGCATACAATTCTTGAGTTCACAAAATCCCGAGCAGCCTTTTGTAATAAATTTCTCTTCAGAAAAGGATGCAATATTAAATGTTAATGTAAAATTGTTTAGTTATGATAATCCTTTTGGAACAAAAATTAAAACTGATAATAAAATAAAGTATGAGGAAAAATTTTTATTGGAAGCGGTAACTGATTTCAAACTTACAGTAGAGTAAGCGCTTGCAGGTAGATAGCTATGGAGCAAATTTTTTTTCATGCGGACATTGACGCATTCTTTGCCAACGTTGAAATTTTAGACAACCCACAACTTAAAGGCAAGCCCGTTATTGTTGGTGGCACAATTTCGCGTGGTGTCGTTTCAACATGCTCATACGAGGCTCGAAAGTTTGGCGTGCATTCTGGAATGCCACTTTCAAATGCAAAAAAATTATGTCCGTCAGGAATTTTTTTACCGACGCGAATGCAACGCTATTGTGAAAAGTCAAATGAAATTATGACAATATTAAAATCACACACGCCAGAGTTTCAACAACTTTCTATCGATGAAGGTTTTTTAAATATGAGCGGAATGAAATTACTATTTGGCTCGTCGATTGAAATTGCAAAAAATATTAAACGCGAAATTTTTGAGAAAACAAAATTAACTATTTCAATTGGAATTGCACGAACAAAATATTTTGCAAAGCTCGCTTCAGATTTTTCAAAACCTGACGGATTATACGAAATATCGCCTGACGCAGAAATTTCATTTATACGCAATTTACCATTGCAAAAAATTTGGGGCATCGGAAAAACTACGCTGCAAAAATTATATGCAGGCGGTATCATCGAAACAAAAGCACTAGCTGCATTGACGTTGGAAGATGTGCAGAAAATTTTAGGAAAAGCAAACGGTGAGTTTATTTTTAACGTGCTGCATGCAAAAACAGATTATATATTTAACGAAGAAGTTCAGACTCACTCAATAAGCAGTGAGCAAACTTTTGAAACAGATTTGGTAAACACAAAAGCAATCGAAGATATTTTGTTTCAGCTTTCTATGGAAGTTTCGGCACGTCTACTCACCGAAAAGGTAACATCGAGCACAGCATTTATAAAGATACGTTATTATGATTTTAAAACTTATACCATGCAAGAAGCTGGCTCGCCTATTACAAATGCACAAGAACTTTTTTTTCGTGCAAAAAATTTATTTTACCGCAAATATGAAAGCGGTAAACCAATTCGTCTATTGGGAATCGGTGTGATGAAAGTTGTTGCTGAGCAAAATGTGACACAGGTAGAACTTTTTGAAAGTGTTGAACAGCAACATGCAGAAAAGCAAAAGCGTGTCGAGCAAGCGGCACTTCGCATTTCAGAAAAAATCGGAAAGCAAAGTTTAACGCGAGCTCGACTATTGAAACGAAAGCAAGACGATAAAAAATAAAACTGTGCAATATGTTTTGTTGCAATCAGCTGGCAAATAATCTTCGTTTACACTTCTTGTTGTTCGTTGATAAGAACAAGTAACTTGGAAACAACCGCTTCATTTTCATTGTATGCGTCAGTTGTTTGCGATAACACGCCGTCAAGCTCATTGATACTCTTAATCATCGCCTCAATATCGCTATTTACCGTACGTACTGCATCAAAAAGTTTTTCAAAGTTCGCCGCTGCATCTTTTTGTGAAGCGTTTACTTGCTTACTCTCGTTTTGCACATTGGCAAATTCTCCGCACATAGTTTCAAGCGATTGCGATATTGCTTTGCCTTGTGAATTTGTTTCACCGATAACATCAGACATATTTGTCAGCACTTTAGAAAAGTTTTCAACTTGCAAATTAATTTCCGTGAAACTTTCTTCCATGCGACTAGACGCAGACACTGTATTGCTAATCGCCTTTTCAATATCTTTCAGAATAAGTCCAGTTTCACTTGCTTGATTACCAGAAAGCTCAGCAAGATTTCGCACTTCTTCCGCAACAACTGCAAAACCTTTACCAGCCTCACCTGCATGAGCTGCTTCAATCGCTGCATTCATAGCTAAAATATTTGTTTGCTCGGCGATTTGCGTAATCATCTGATTAGTTTCTGCAAGTACTGCCGACTTGTCAGAAATGCTATCAATCGTGAGCGACATATTCACAAGATTTTGCTTGCTGGTTTCATTGCTCTGCGAAATATCACGAAACCTATTTTCAAGCTTCGAGAACGACTTCACTAGCTCATTTGTTTTATTCACCAATTCATCAATGTTCTGAATTGATTGAAGCGAGTTTTGATTTTGCTTTGTAAGTCCAGCATCAAGTGAAAGCAAAAATTTACTCATAGTTTCAGACGACAGCTTACTATCTTCGATGAGTTTGTCTTGTAAACCAGTTTGCTTTTTTAATTGCCCCAAGCAACGACTAATATTATTCACTGTGGAAAACAAACCGTTTTTAGCATTTTGCAAAAGATTTTTACCATCCTGCAAACGCTTTACAGCTTCTCTAATTTCGTGCAAATGATTTTGTATTTTTATGGATGAAGCTTGAAGTTGCTTTGTAGTGGATTCAGCTTTTTGTTTTGCACGGAATTGCTTGTAGCTTCGACTTAAACTTTGCGTTACAGTGAAAAATAAAATACCCAATGAACTCAAATATTCGCCTTGCATAATTTTGAATGATACAAAAACATCATGCACACCAAAGAGAATCATTCCGATAGTTCCTGCCAACAAGAACATCGAACCTTCGCCTTTCTTTATGACTACTTTCGCAACCACAAGGATAACGTAAAGAGTTAGTGCGAGAAACAAAACTTGCTGAGGTACGAGCAACGAAGTGAAAAACGTCGTCGGTGAAAATAAGTCTATGCACAAAAAGCCTGCTGACGCAATAATCGGAATCATCATAACGATTCTCGTAAAATATTGCGGGTACGTTGCATAAATCGTCAAGACCAAAAATACGGGAAGTGTAATCATCGTTGCGTACTCAATCCGCAAGTTTAAATAAAACCCGATGTTGGTAATTTCCATCAACACAAGAGTTCCCGTCGACGCAATGCGAAGCAAAAATATCACAGTGAAACTTAAAAATCCCAGCGAATTTAAACTATCAACCTTGAGCAACAAAAGAACAGCCGAAGTCAAAATAATCGAAAAAGCAAAGCCGCAAACAAACACGTCCAAAATTCTTTTCCTGGCAAGGCTCTTTTGCATCCACTCCTTGTTTGTTATTATCGGCACGGCTGCCATACCTGACCTGCTGTGATAATAGTTCGAGATTTGTACAACAAAGTCAATTTCAGTCTTTCCGTCCGGAATATCGATGAGAGTTGGCTTGTTCCCCGGAGCGGACGTTTCCTTACTCGTGCCAACCTTGCCAGCTTCAAAAACAGACTTGCCGTCTATAAATACTTTCGCCGAGCTATACTGAAAGGGAAGAAAAATGCTGAGGTTTTTAGTTTCGGCAGGCAAGATGATTTTACAGGCATACGTCGCCCAGCCGTATTTTTCATAGCCAGCTTTCGACCAACTCAACGGTGCAGTGATTTTAGTTTTTGTTTCACTCACCGAAGTAACAAACTCTTTATAACTAAAGCCCCACTCACCTTTCAGCTGCACTTTTGGATATGTATTATAATCCCAGTCGGAAAGATTGATTATTTTATCAACGACAAAAAAATCTTGTGCAAACACAAGCGATGCAGCAAGCACACAAAAAACAAAACTGAGCACCTTTTTCACGGGCTACCTCCAAACTATGTCCACATCGTACCACAAAACCACAAAACTTTCAACATATCGCCTATTTTTTGCTCATTTTCGACGATTATTCAAAACGAGTCGAGTGAGCTTATGGGTATGCCTTTTCGGCTTTGAAACATGATAGCTCAACTTAAAATTCGCCAAGCGGATTTTAAGTTGAGCCGTGAGTTGCATATTCGGTGAATGAAGATAAATAACAGCGTTGAGGTTAAAAGAACAAAGACAGTAAGTATCGCTTGATGGTTTGCGGTTAAATTAAACATAACTACACTATTGGTAGAATTTATGTTAATTTGACGCAACGGCACTTGAATGTTTTCTGGCTATGCGATAAAATAGCGGTATGCTAAAAGGAGTTTTGCTCTCAATGAATAATATTTTCTTACCC
>CALAEM010000043.1 GCA_937890985.1 uncultured Treponema sp.
TTACATTTTTGAAAAACGTCGCCAATTTTTGAACCGCATCCGTGCCACCAAGGACAGCGGTTTATGCCCTAATCACCAAACGCAAAAAAAAGCACCCGTATTTCTACGAGTGCTTTCATACATTGGTGCCGAGCTTTACATATTTACATAATGGTTAACATCAAGATACTAAAAGCCAAAACGAAAATTGCAACGGTTTCGCACAAACCAACCACGGTGAGATAGTTACCTGCACCCTGCCCCGTTTCGGCAAGTGAATCCGAAGCACAAGCTCCCGCAATCCCCTGTGCGATTGCCGAGACTGCGATACTCAAACCGCAAACCAAGCCCATACCGAACAAAAATGAGGCATCTCGACTCGCACTATCCGCAACCCTTTTCATAAACATCATAACGATAAAGCCGTACAATGTTTGCGTGAGCGGTGCACCAGCAAAAACCGTCAAAGTTCCTGGGGCTTGCTTATTGTTCATAAAGCACTTTTTCCAAGCGCCAATCGCACCCGAACCTGCAATAGCCAAACCGATTGCAGAACCAACAGCAGAAATACCCAACACGGCAGCTGCACCAAAATAACCTAAATTCATAAGAATCTCCTATTCCTTTACCATCGCTAAAGCCGCAATTCTATAATTGCTGCTCCATAAACGGTTTATATTTAATGCCCGACCAACCAAGTCCAGCATGCCCTGAAAATTCCATACTGTTCAAACGCACTGCATGAACGATAACAGAAAGAACATTCAAAGCCATATTTAAACCGTGTCCGAAAACACAGATTAAAATCCCAAAAATAAACATAATCGCACTGCCAAGCATCGGACCTGCAATGCTATTTACAGCCATGCTGATTGAAGCTCCAGCCAATCCTACAGCCCAGAGGCGAACATAACTCATAATGTCCGAAAAGACATTGACAACACCCAAAACCTTGCTGATAATATCTTTAAAACTTGCGAGAACGCTTGCACCGATTCCAGTCTCGTAATTGCAAAACACAAAGTCAAAAACAAAACCGATGGCAATGCTCATCAACATCCAGTTATGCATCGGAAATCGCTCTGCACTGACAATCAAGTTCAAAATCAGACAATACATTCCCACGAGCATCGCAATCGCACCGAGGTGAGCAAGAACTTTCAGCGTTTTTTTACCTGACAACAACGCAATCACGTGTGCGATAATCAAGTGAACAGCCCCGATTGTAAATGACACAAACATAATGTTCGAGTTTTTCGTGTCTTCGTTGACAAGCCCTTCAATCGAAAGACTTTTCAAAAACGACGGAATCATAGAAACGTTAATGCCGAACCACGAACACGAAAGCGTTCCCCATATAATCGTCATCGCACTCAAGTACAAAAGTAGCCGCAATTCATCGGTAATCTTTTTTCCAGAAAATTTGTTCTTCAAAGCAACGAATAAGCCCCCCAAAAACGCCAACGAGCCGTAACCTGCATCGCCAAAAATCATCGCCGTAAAAATGCCGAAAAATATCAAAACCGCCCATGACACATCGAACTCGAAATAGCCTGGAAACATATTCAAGAACTCAAAAAGCGGATGAATCATGTTCGTCGCCGCGTTACCTTTCAGTTTGGTCGGAACAACATCCTGCTCAGTCGGCTCTTCGGAAACAATCGCCCAAGCCTTTTCCGCAGCAAGTTGCTTCAACGCTCCCGCGTCCTTGGCAGGTATATAGCCGACGAGCCACGAAAGCCCAAGGCTTGGTACGTCCGCCACTTCATCGCAGGGACGAAGCTCAGTCGTTTGCATACCAGCATAGACGCTTTCAAACTCAATGCGCTTTGTGTTAAAAGCAGCAAAGGCTTCAAGCTCAGCAACACTTTCCGAAGTAGTTTTCAATCGTTGCTCAAGATTCGCCATCTCTGCATGCAAGGCTTTCCTGTCGTGAGCATATTCACTGTTGCTTTTTTTGGGCAACGGCAAAATTGTGATTGACGAGTCGATAGTTGCGGGCAAGCCCTCGCTTCCAGCGACAATCAAAAAAGTAATTTTCTTTTTTTCGTCAGCCAACTTAATAACCTGAAGGTTTGACTTTTCGGTATCCGCGGAAATCGCACCTGGCACAAAAAGAGCTTCATACTGTTTGGCAGACGCCGCCGCAATTGCAACGGTTACGCCCTTTTCCTGCAAATACGCAAAATCTTGCGGGTTAAAATTTCCAAAGCCACTATATTCTTGCATAATGCTGGTGATTTTCACAAGCTCAGCCGAAATTTCTTTTTTACGCTCGCTCATTGCATGCACTTCATCGAGCATCGCAAGAATCTTCTCCTCGGGAAGCTCAGCACCCGCAAAAGTTTTTTTCGCTCGCTTCGCGTCTTTTCCAGCAGCGTCATTAAGCACGGAAATTGCCGACAAAAGCCTGTTCTGCAAAGTTTTTAGCTCGATAAGCGTTTTACTTTCGGTTTGCTTAGTTTCCACGTGAACTAAACCCAAAGCCCGCAAGTCCTTCAAAGCTTTTTCTCTCTCGGTTTCTAAAACCAAAAGCGTTACTTTTTTCATCGGTACAATCATACTTTTTCCTCGCTTTCGGCTATTTTCCGCTCCAGATTGCTCTTTGCGATTTTGCCCCGCACGACTGCGGAAACCTGTTGATCGCCAAGGTACACCGAAATTCGCCTGATGTTTTCACGCGTTTCTGGAATTTTCACCTTTTCAAACAAATTAACCCGCTGTGTTGTCGTGCGAAGTTCCGCATGCAGCAAGCGAACTTGCTCTTTAAGAATATCGCCTTCAAGGTCAAGTTTTAGCATATCTTCCATGCGGTCACTCGCCCTGTCAACCCACAAAGGCATCGCGTAAAGGTCGTAACGTTTTCGCTCAAATTCCGCCCCAGCGAACACAGGAATGCTCACACCAGCTATGTTTCCCTGCGAAGTTTTAATTTCTTTCACTTTCACAAAATCTGGCGAAAACACGTCCTTTTCACTAAACACGCCAATCCATACATTAAAGTCTTCAAAAAGCCTCTCGCGTTTTTTCCTAACTTCAGCTTCACGGATATCTATCGCACGGATTTCCATCTGCAACTGCTGTTTTTTTAACTGCAAGGTTGGCAAATAACGCTTAAACATTTTTAAGTTTTCTTTTTGGCTTTTTAATTCGTTTTTCGTTAATTTTATTTTTGCCATGCTAGTTTTTCCAGTATTTTGCAATCAATTCGGACTTGATTCCGGTTTCCTCCGGCTTAAAACATTCGCTTAAAATTTTCCAACCGTTATCCAACGCACCTTCAAGCGGAATATTGACCGACAAGTCCATCATCTTCGCTTCAAAAAGCTCGCCATACTTGAGGAGTTTTCCGTCCCACTCACTCATCAAAAATCCCATCGCTTTCTTTTCAAGGGTTTCCTTATATGAAGAATAAAGTTTAATCATATTATCCATCAATGCACGATGGTCGTCGCGTGTTTTACTGTTGACGTTTTGCTTCAAACGCGAAAGGCTACCGAACGGCTCAATACGCCCATGCTTTAAGTAAAACTGCCCCTCAGTTATATAGCCCGTGTTGTCAGGTACTGGGTGCGTAACATCATCGCCAGGCATCGTCGTAACCGCCAAAATCGTAATTGAGCCTGAGTCTGCAAAGTCAACCGCTTTTTCGTATCGAGCTGCTAGCTGACTGTACAAGTCGCCTGGATAGCCTCGGTTCGACGGAACTTGCTCTTGCGTGATTGCAATTTCCTTGAGCGAGTCCGCAAAGTTAGTCATATCGGTTAAAAGCACCAAAACGTCCTTGTCCTGCAAGGCAAACTGCTCAGCTACCGCCAAACAAAGGTCTGGAATCATAACGCACTCAACCGTCGGGTCAGCCGCCGTATGAACAAACATAACTGTTCGGTTCAAAGCACCTGCGTTTTCAAGTGCATTTTTAAACGAAAGATAATCGTCGTATTTTAAGCCCATCCCGCCCAAAACGATAACGTCAACTTCAGCCTGCATCGCAATGCGTGCCAAAAGCTCATTGTACGGTTCTCCTGAGCTGGAAAAAATCGGTAGCTTTTGAGAAACAACCAACGTATTGAACATATCAATCATCGGAATACCCGTTCGAATCATTCGGTTTGCCAAAATACGCTTTGACGGGTTAACCGACGGCCCACCGATTTGAACAAGGTTCTCTGTCAACTCAGGCCCGCCGTCTCGCGGTTTTGCCGAGCCGTCAAAAATGCGCCCAAGCAAATCGGGTGAAAAACTAACTTCCATTTCATGCCCAAGGAAAACCAATTCATCGCCAGTTGAAACACCGCGTCCGCCCGCAAAAACCTGCAACGAAACGAGGTCGCCGTTTATTTTATTCACTTCCGCAAGCGACAACCCGAATCTCGTTTTAATTTGTGCCAACTCTCCATAGCGGACATCGTTTGCACGCACGGTAATAACGGAACCATTTATCGATTCAATTTTGCTATAAGTTTTTTTCATTTTACTCCGCCTTTAAGAATGTATCCACTTTTGCATCAATTCCCTTTCGGGCACCGCTGACTGCACTTTTAATGTCATTTTCTACCGATTTGAATTTTTCACTTTGCCATTCAGAATAATTGTAGTCAATAAACGAAAGACGCAATTTGTTGAAGAACGAACGGGCTTCATCTTTGGTGTTAAATTCAAATTCCGAACCCAAAATACTCAAAAGAAGCCTAAAGCAATGATTTTGCCGCTCCACGGAAACTGCATCGTCAACCGCATCGAAAGAGTTTTGCTGCAAATAAACTGCATCCAAAAAATCGCCTTTTAAGTGAACTATAAAATCTTCCATGCTTGTGCCTTCTTCACCGACAACTTTCATCATTTGGTCAATTTCACTTGACGCAAACAAAAACTTTCGAGCGTATGCAACCCAGTCACTGTTCAAGACGCTCCTATATTTTGACCACGAGTCAAGCGGATGAATCGCTGGATACTTTCGAGCATCGGAGCGTTCGCGTGAAAGCCCGTGGAATGCACCGACAACTTTCAGCGTGGCTTGCGTTACTGGCTCTTCAAAGTTACCGCCCGCCGGTGAAACCGTTCCGCCGATTGTGAGCGAACCGATTTTTCCGCTCTTTAAGCGAACCACGCCAGCACGCTCATAGAATGCCGCAATGTACGATTCAAGATACGCAGGAAAAGCTTCTTCGCCAGGGATTTCTTCCAAGCGGCCTGACATTTCGCGCAAGGCTTGTGCCCAGCGGCTTGTTGAGTCCGCCAAAAGCAAAACGTCCAAGCCCATCTGCCTGTAATACTCTGCGAGGGTTACGCCTGTGTAAACGGATGCTTCACGTGCTGCAACGGGCATCGAAGATGTGTTACAAATAATAATTGTTCGTTCCATAAGTGAACGTCCAGTTTTCGGGTCGATGATTTCAGGAAATTCGGTAATTGTTTCTACAACCTCACCAGCACGCTCGCCACATGCAACAACGATAACAATGTCGGCTTGGGCATTTCGGCTAGTCGAGTGCTGCAAGACGGTTTTACCCGCCCCAAAAGGCCCCGGAATACAATAAGTTCCGCCTTTTGCAACTGGAAAGAAAGTGTCGATTGTTCTGATTTTGGTGATAAGCGGCTCTGTCGGCATCAAACGCTCTGCATAACAGTCGATAACGCGTTTAACTGGCCACTTGAAGCTCATCGTGATCGGAAAAACTTTCCCGCGACTATCTTCAAGCTCGGCAATCTTTTCGTCAACCGTGTAAGCCCCAGCCTCTTTGATAAATTTCACTTTGTACGTTTCGAGCATATAAAAAGGAACCATAATGCAATGCGTAAAAGTTCCTTCAGGCACAGTCCCCAAAGTGTCAGCTTTAACCACAGTATCGCCTACTTTCGCAACTGGAGTAAAGTCCCATTTTTTATCGCGTGGAAGCGGGTCGACATAAACACCTCGCTGCAAAAAGTATCCAGTTTTTTCGGCAAGCTCTGGCAAAGGGTTTTGCAATCCATCGTAAATCTGTGTCAAAAGTCCCGGCCCCAATTCTGCTGAAAGTAAGTCTGACGTAAAATCCACTTCATCGCCTACTTTCACTCCATCCGTCATTTCATAAACTTGAAGCTGAGCAATATCGCCGCGGATACGAATAACTTCACTTTTCAGCTTTGTGTTATCAACGGTTACATATCCCACTTCATTTAAAGAAATATTGCCGTCAAATTGAACACTTACCAAGTTTCCATTTACAGCTCTTACTTTTCCTTTTGTGTTTGTCATCTTATTTCTCCAAAATTTTATCGTAAATCGCTTTGTATTCCGAGCGTCCGCGTTCCGTATCGAAGTTTTCTTCGCGGGTTTGCATCAAAAGTGCAACCGCATACGCAAAAAGGGCATCACGGTTAAAAGCAGAAAGTCCGCGTATTTTCATAACGGCAGCAACTCTAGCCTTCGTTAAAAATTTTTCGGCTTGCAAAGGGTCATCAATTCCGCAGGCTTCCCGAGCTATTTTTTTCACATCAAGTGCTTCATTGCCACCAAAACGGGCGAGTTCATCTTTCGTGAGCGTCCAATTCAACTTTTCCGCTCTCGCCTTTGCAAGTTCAGAACGCAACGCACGATCGTACTCTGCCCATCGGTCTAAAAAAGCAACTCCAGTTTTTTTATTTCCAGCAGGCAACACCAGTGAAAGATTTTTCAAAAGCTGAAAATCCCTTTTACCAACAGAATTTTCCATCAAGCTTAAAAATTTTTCATAGGTTAAAACAGGCTTTGTTCCAGGAATAATTGCAGGAAGTTGAGCCATTGCATAATAGTAGGAAGTCATGCCTTATTCCTTCACAACTGAATTTAATATCTGTGAAACCTTCGGATTTAAGTACTTTGAAAAAATGTTTGCAACAGCTTCCGCTGAAAAATCATAATACGCAGAACCGTCTTTCAAACCAACGCGGAAACCTTGAGCCAACTCGTCGCTCGTTTTAATTTCAACGCCAGATTTGAGTTTTTCCTTGAATGCGGCAAGCAAAGCGTCTTGGAGTTTTCCTGCATCGTCTTTCGAAAGCACAACCTCCAATTCCTCTGCGTTGAGATTTCCCGCAAACGCCTTGACAGTTTCGGGAACAAGCGTTTTCAGCACATTAGCGTCGTACGCCTTTGCGGTTTCGGCACTGACGAGTTGAGACAAAGCATTTGTAACACCGGTTTTAAACGCCAAAAGCGTGTTTCGACTCGCTTGCTCGATTGAAGCGATTGAAGCCTTTTCAAAGCGAGCGGCTTCATCTTTCCCATTTTGTATTATTTGCGCGGCTTCTTCGCGAGCCTTTGCCAACAAGTCTTGAGCCTTCGCTTCCGCATCACTCAAAATCTCGCGAGCTTTTTTTTCGGCAGAATTAACTCCATCGGTTTTAATTTTATCGATAATTTCTTGCAGTTGAACTTCCATGCAAAACTCCTTAAATACTATGCAAACATTGTATCAGAAAACACAAAAAAATGTCAAGTGTATGATTCACGATTTCAGCGATTTAATGTAAAGTTTCACGCGTTTTTTACCTTCGTGCAAATCTTTTTATCGTTATCTTTGTAAACGGCTTACGCTTATCCTCGGGCTCAACTTAAAATCCGCTTGTGCGGATTTTAAGTTGAGCTTCATGTGCAAAAGCTTTTTAGGAATACGCTCAAAAAAAAACGCACCGAAAACTCGGTGCGTTTTTTTTTGCTTAACTACAAGCTACGGAGCAAGCGGCGTTTCAATGTAGAACCAATCAGGATCGATGTTTGCTTTACCCTCTGCGTCCACACCCGTTGCAACCAAGTTACAACCAAATATCTGATTGTAAGCGTTACCTTTAGCCATTGCAGCCGCAGGCGTGTTGTCATCTTCGTGACTGTCATTTTCATTTGCTTTTCGTGCACCGTCAACTGCGTTCACGCCTTTTGTATCAAGCGGGTCAGGTCCAATCCGTACGGCATAGTTACCGCCACGGAACACGTTGTTATTATCCACAAAGCCGTTTACAATAACATAGTACTTTTTACCAGGCGTATACTTAAAAGACATCGAATCAAGGTAATCCATGTCGTACTTCATAATCGGAGCTTTAGTAAGGTCAACTGAACCGTCATCATTTGCTTCATATACTTCAAACGAAGTATCGGTTTCGTCTTTGCCTCCGTTATAGGCAAGGTTCGGAACGGTCGAAACCCACAATATGTTTATACTAAAAGCAAACGATATATTTTGCTCTGTGCCGTTTACGGTAAATTCCTGCTCCTGAGTTTCTCCCTCAAATCGTGCTTTCAAAACATAAGTTTTGCCTACTTTCAAACCGTAGAACGAAAAATCGTCTCCTTTATACATACCGACATTGTAAACTGGAATTTTAGTGTCTTTTTCAACCAAAAGAAGTTTCACTGTTGCAGGTTTACCATTGTTGGTTGCAGAAACCTTGATAGCAGCTGTGTTATATTTTGCGTTTTCGGCAGGGATGCTCGTGTTGTTTTTAACGCGTTTTGCAGCTTCTAGTACGTTCACGCGTCCGTGTCCATACTTATCAGTCCAGCCCGTCGCACCGTCAATTTTGTCGGCGGTTTCTTCAAGCAGCACTTTGATTTGGTACGGAGACAGCTGTCGGGCAGCATCGAACGAAAGCAAATAGCCAATAGTTCCCGTCACAAACGGAGTCGCCATTGAAGTACCGCTCATGTTAACAAAGTCAGTACGATACGAATTGTTGCCACAAGATTCAATACCCAAGCCTGGAGCACAAATGCTTATCCATGAACCGCGTGTACTGAACGGAGCTTGATTGTCTTCACCAGTTGTTGCCCCGACTGCAAGTACGCCCGGGAAGGCGGCAGGATAGGAGTTGGTATAAGCACCTTCGTTACCCATTGCGATGACAGGAAGAACATTGTGTTTAATTGCGGTCATCATTGCATAGAACTGAAACTCTCCACCTCCCGAACCGCCCAAGGACATATTAACCGGCACGGTTTTTTGTGTGATTTGCTCCTGCGTGTCCTTTAAGTATGAGGGTAATCTTTTCTTGTCAGCTTCGGTTCTATCACCAGGGGCTTTTCGCAAAATATCAACAATGTTAACAAGGTCAAGCATTGCTCCGTAGATAGACCACGAACGTCCGCCACCTGATGCACCCAAACCTTGATATGAAATAAGCTTTGTGTTTTTCCAAGCAACGCCGTTGATACCGCCGTTGAAGCGACCCTCAGCGTTTTCACCCTTTGCACAAATAGTGCCTGAGCAGTGCGAGCCGTGTCCGCTTGAAAGATCCCAGTTTTCCCCCAATGGAATTTCAGTAAAAGCACCGCCTTCACCAATCCAGTTAGTCTCTGGGTTTGCCGTTTTATCATTTCTTTTTTGGCAGGATTTTGCATACAACACAACATCTTTTAAGTCATTGTGCTTCATATTCGTGCCCGTATCGATGATAGCAACATAAACCTTATTTTCGTCTGGCCCGTAACCGCATTCTTTGTATGCATCCAGAGCCTTTGTAATTGTAAGGTTGTAGTTTCTACCACGGTCAACTGGGTCAAGTTCACCGCTAGTAATCCCGTATACCGAGGCAAGACCGTCTTCCAAGTTTGTAATTGGTTCGACATTCTTGTTTACTGTGAATTTCGGAACTTCGACATATCGGTCATATTCTGCATGAAGCACGCCATCAATACGGAAAGCTTTTTTCAATATGTTTGTATCTTTTTTATAAAGATACCAGTAAGTATACACATCACCTGCTACAGGGAGCTTTCCCTCAACGGTGAAGCCAGCTTTTGTGAATTTAGCCACATCGAAATTGTTGTATGTTTTTACGATAACATAGTTTTCAACAACATCTTTCAAGTCTTCAGTTTCAAACGGAAACGCATAACCAACTTTATCCTTAAAAACCACTTCCGAAGTTTTTTCGCTTTCAGATTTTTTGTTGCTGTTATTAGCAGCGAACTGACATGAAGCAAAAAGCACCGAAATAGCCATAACAATTGAAAGTATTTTTTTCATATTTGTTCCTCTCATCCGCTCGTAAAGGGCGTGACATTTTTCCACGCCCAACCGAAACGGTTTTTATTTATTTAACGGTAAACTCAAGCCGTCCGTTTGCGGCATTGTTGCTGTTACCAGAATCGCTACCATGGGACTGACTTTCCATAACGGCTTTGGTTCCATTATTGAACGTTTTTCCAATCACCATAGGTTTATCGTCCTGTAAGCTATACGGACTTTCGCCCCAGTTGAGGATATCCCACTGGTATGCCGTGCCTTTTTCGTAAGCGAGCGGACTACCATTTATCAGGTTAAAGTTACCTATCTTCACAAACGCATTCTTCAAAGTAATTGTTCCTGCGTTTTGGTCAACAACGACAAAATCCGAAAGCTTTGCACCAGCACCAAACGCTCCTTTATCAATCAATGTTTGCAAAGAAAGCATTTTTTTGCCAACTTGAACACGAAGGTCAGGTTTATTTGTCGGATTGCCAGAGGCATCTCTACCGTTGTAGTCATAGATACACTTTGCTCCAAAAACACCAATTCCGTCCTTTTTCATGATAAGGAGTCCGAAGTTAATAAAGTCCGCATTTTCGGGCTTCAAGATGTCCTTGTTGGTAACTAGGCAGCTGTAATCCATAGCATCGGCAACCGATTTTTCCAATTCTGCATACGGTGCGGGACTAATCAAGTTATACTTAAACGCTGGCAGCACCTTGCCTTTCATCACAGGCGATTCTTTGCGGTAGGTTTCGTTAAAGGCAACAAGTTTATACTCATACTCGACGCCCTCTTCAAGCCTTGAATCTGAATCAACACCAATGTGATATGTTTTGCCGTTAGCACTTCCTTTCATGGAAGCACCATATACACGGCTTGAAACTAACTTGAACGGGTCAGTCGTTCCTGCTTTTTTTCGATAAATGTCAAAGCCGAGAATAGGAACAGGATTGCCGTTTTCCATCAACTCAAACTGCAATATAGCAATATACGAAGTTGACTTTCCGTCAACAGGATTCAACGCCATGCTATCGACATCCAAACCGTCAAATGCGTTTATGTCAACGAGGTTTTGCCATCCTGGTTTTTTCGAGAACATCGAAGCTGAAGCAGGAATTCGTCGAGTAATCATAAAGAGATTTTCGAACTCGGCGAACTCCAAAGTTCCACCAACCTTATCCTGATCGAACTCCACAAAAAAGTGTTTTTCAATGCGGTTATTTGCCACGTCGTAAGCAACGACAACCAAGTCAGACTTTCCGTTCGGGAATGAAGTATCCCTAATGTTGCCAATATCAAATGAAAAGTCTTGTTCGAAATATTTTACTCCATCGACTTCTTTCTCGCGTGAACCAAGAGCGTTCTCTCCAGCGATACCGCTCATACCTGTAGGCACGGAACCGAAAGCAAGCTTCGCCCCGAAACCGCCACCATCGGGTTTATAAATTTCACCGCTAGGTGAAAGGAAAGTGATGTTGATTTTACCAGAGTTTTTATCTAGCTTCATATTATCAACAAGCGGTTTCCCTGAGTACTTCTTTTTTTCAACCACTTCGATTTTGTGAATCTTAGGCGGTTGGACATCGCGCGTAATCTGTCCGTGCTTATACTGATACATCGTAATATCACGAGTTGCAAGTCCGTCGATAAAGTAATTTTCAAGTCGCGAACCAGCATGTTTTCCCTTGATACCGAGCAATGCAAAGTCATACGCCTTGTTAGGAGTAAGTCCCGTTACGGTAACTTTTCCGTTTGTTACAGTATAATCCGAGCCGACTTGCACAGTTGTTCCAGCTTCAAAGACCTTAAGCGTGGTACCATTAACTATTGTTCCACCGATAGAATCAACAACCAAAATTTCGGCATTGACAGTCGGCGTTGTTGCAGCGGGCACAATGTTAAGCACATATTCTTCGCTATCTTCACCATTTGTTACTTTGACGGTAATCGTTTTGTCCGTCGGTGGGTTCACCGTAATCTTTGCCTTATTTGAAGCATCGGTTTGTGTACCGTTTACAGTTACCGTCGCAGCTGCATTATTCGGAACAGCAGTTACCACGACTTCGCCATTCGGTAATGCGACATCAAAATACTCTTTTTCCGTGCGTTTGAAACTAAATCGAGGATTTTGATCCAATGCTAAACTCTTCAGCGAGCAGTCGTTCTTCGCGATAGCGAACTTTATCGTGTAATCGTCTTTGTTTCCTCTCGCGTCCTTTACGCTGATAACGGCTTTCGGGTCAGCAACACTTAGATTAATTTCTTTTGAATCAATGCGGACAATCGGCTCGCCGTCAATTTTGCTTTTATCCGTTAAGTACTTTGCCTTGACAGTAAGTTTAATCTTACTCGGTGTTGGTTTTATAGTTATCGGTAAAACACCTTCGCCACTTTGTTGATCAAACTCAATGGGCGTAGGCACATCAGAGTCACCAACAAACACCCAAACAGGGGCATTCTTTCCCTTGCTAGCAGGCATATCCTTAATAACCTTTACTGTGTAGGTTTCGGTTACACTGCCGTCTTTTGAAGTTACTTTTACCTTTACGATATTCTCATAGTCATTTAACTTAGGATAAATGGTGTAAACCCCATCCTTTTTAGCTGTAACTGTCTTACCACCCAAAAGCACATCGTTTTCGGTACTAACTTCTATAGTCTGTCCGTCATTTGCAGGCGTTACTGTTACAATACCTGATGCTATGTCGTTAGCATCACCTTTCATGCGAACAAGCGGACTACCTTCATAAGTTTTTGTTTCAGGATAGTATTTAAACTCCTCTGGTGCAAAAAGAGTCTCAAAATCGCCACCGACACCCAACGTCGAAACGTCTTTGAGGCTAACGTCTTTTGCGTCTTCATCTGGCGTATTTCGTTTGATAGTTATCGCTATGTTTCGTTTGGTTGTTCCATCCTTTGCAGTTACAGTCAAAGTGAACTTGTTATCACCAGGCTTTAATTCATCAACAACAAAAGCACCTGACGCATTCGTGCTTAACGCTGT
Organism: uncultured Treponema sp.; assembly: GCA_937890985.1. Taxonomy (GTDB): domain Bacteria; phylum Spirochaetota; class Spirochaetia; order Treponematales; family Treponemataceae; genus Treponema_B. The sequence goes on from CALAEM010000043.1 coordinate 12,958, forward strand.
ATTGTCGGACTTTGTTATTGCGACAGTTGCACCTGTAACACGCGGTTTTGCGGTTATCGTCATTGCGGAAACATCTTCCCGCACAGACCAAACTACAGTCAAATCGGCTGCAATTTCAGGATAAAAATCAGTGCCACCATAGCTAAACTTGAAAGAGCTCAAATCCGTGCTATTATCATCGGTAACCGCAAAACTAGCTTTCACGGTGTAAACTTTTTTGTCTGCACTACCCGATTCTGGCGTTACCGTGATTAAAATCTCGTTTTGACCATTTGCCAAAGTTACGTTAAACTTCGTCCTTTCACCTGTAATCGGAGAAACATCACTTCCATTCACCGTAACTGAAACAGTAGACTTAGAATCATTCGGCACAGCAACCATTTCAACAGTTTGTTCCGCAGATGCACCAACGTCCCAACCTGCTCCAGCTGCTGCCGTCAAATTCTCGGCGGTTGCATCGGTGGCACCAAGCTTCAACGATTTAAGCGTTGCATCAGTCGATACCTTTTTTCCGCCGCTATTGCTGCCTCTACAACTTCCTGCAATAAAAACTACTGCAAGAACCATCACTAAGCTAAAAATCACTTTTTTAACTTGAGAAAACTTTCTCATAAGCTATCCTCCGCATTTATAAGTCTGACACAGAAAAAAAAAATTGTCAATAGAGATTTTCCCTAAAATCCAAAAAAAATAAAAATCTTTTTTTATCTTTATAATGACGACAGTATTTAGCCTTTATCACCTAAAACTTTTTGCAAATCATTTCTATTTTCACGTCAAGTAAACTATATAAAGCATGTAAATCGAATCAGGTGTGTTTTTGTGTAACATAACGGCTACAATAGGTCATCTATTAGTGCTAGAATAGGTCACCTATTACGGCTACAATCGATGCCCTATTTGTGCCGTAATAGATGACCTCTTTCAGTACTACACGAGACGGTCTCGTGTAGTGCTACAATAGGTCGCATGTTTCAGTACTACATGAGGCTGCTTCGTGAAAAAATAAGAAAAAAGCTTGTAAAAAGGCTCTAAATACTTTATTTTCCTAGCAGCTTCAACGCCTCCAAGTGCCTTTATTTTAGTCGCGAAAAAACCGCATGGTTCAATCAAAGCAAGAGAACTTTTTTGATAAATTTTTAACTTTTCAAACAAAACCACTTTACTTTATTTTTTTTTTTTTCATATAATAAGAAGAAAGGTCGAAACAATGTTAGGTTGACCTGCCTAAAGGCAGGCAGGTGCGGAACCGACCTATAACATTTATTTCGGTCTAAAAATAAATTTATAGGAGGTCAAGTATGGCAAAAGAAATTGTTTATTATGAGGTTACAAATTCTTTCAATGGAATTCTCAAAGGAACAAGATTTAAAGTAACTAAAGATTCTTCAAAGCATATTGATGCTTGTATAAAAGAAGGTCTTGCTGAAGAAACGGGAGTTCCTACAAACAAAATCAATCTATCAATGCTTAAATGTGTTGAAATTTAACTCAATAATGAGTGGAGTTTTATTTTTAAAACTTCACTCATTGGACATCCAAGAGAGAAAGATATATGTAAATCAGGTGTTATTCTGATACTATAAAAAACTATACTGTTAATCATAAGTCTATTTCAGTAGAGGAGTGAAATAAAGTGGATTATGAAGAAGAAAGAAAACGAATTAACTGTATCGATGAGATTCATCAAATTAATTCTAAATATGAAGATGGAATTATTGATTTAAAGTTATTCCAAAAGGCAAAGTATAAAATACTTTGGATATTAAAAGAAACGAATGGTAAATTCTCCATAGAGCATTTTAAAAATGCGACTGAATTAGATAAAGGGAAATGGAAAACATGGAAAAATATTGCTAAAATTAATTCACTTATTTTAGATGGAAAACAGAGTTCTAAATCAGAACAAACAGATTATCTAAGACAGACCGCAATTATTAATTTAAATAAAACTTTTGGCAAATCTTCTACAAAAATGAAGACTTTTAAAAAGAATTATCTATGTCCTGAAAATGAAAAAACTCGATTAATTGTGCAGGAGCAAATAAAAAATATTAGACCTGATATTATTATATGTGGGAATACACTAAATCTTTTAAGTAAACAACTAAATTTCAGAGAATCGATAAAAATAGAACCAATACCATATACCAAAAAGAACAATATGTATTGTTTTAGTAATGTTGTATTCATAAATGCTTATCATCCATGCTATCCAACTTACCGCCCTATAACGCTACCATCAGATAAATATTGTGAAGCCGTTATAAATTCAGTAAACAAATGGATTGAATGGAAAAAAACAATGAGTCTTAGTGAATTTACCTTTGATAAATTGTAAATATAACCTAACGCTCTGCTTCAACCTGACATTTATTTTGTCACGAAAGTTGCTTGGGCGGTCGCCTCATTAAGAATGAACATCCGTGTTCATTCTTAATGGACGAGTTTTCCTACGAAAACTCGCTACTGCTTATACCACGGACATCCGTGTCCGTTTTTATGCAACTTTCGCGCCAGCTTTGCCTTACGCTTCGCTTGGGGCAAAGGCACAAATGCAGGTTAAGCGAATGTTAGACGGACGGCTCTACTAGAGCCGCTTTTTTGAGTTATAGAAAATTTAGCCAAAAAACGTTATACTATTACTCAGAAGAAATAATAATGAATATATGGACTCAAAGAAGTATAGAGCTTGCAAATCAACATGACTATTTAGACCAATTGTTTAAGGTGTACCCTCTTTCTGCGAATGAAAAAAGAGAATTGAGCTCTGATGTTATTGAAAAATTAAAAAACTTTTTAAGCAGAAGGGATTCAAAATCTCTTATAAATTTACTTTTAGATCAAGTAAAAGATAAAAACGGAGAAACGCACCCATTTCCCATAAAGTATTCCTATGTTTCCTATTTGAAAAATGACCGCTCTGCAATTGACAGAAATCCAAAGACGGTTGAAAGAATTGCAAGTTATCTTTATGAAATGGGACTTGAAGGAATTTTGGATAAAACCTCTGCACCGAAAGAAACAAATAGACAAATGGGACCCTTATTTAAAAATTACATTGATAAAGAAACGCTTGGATTGAAAGTTTTTAAAGATGAAGCTTCATTTATGGATTATAGCGGAGATGCTATTTATAACTGTTCAGACATACAAGGAGAAAAATTTGCAAAAGCATATTTAGGTTACAATCGTGATAAAGGTTTAGATTTTATCGCTCGTGTCAATAATATTTTTGTCATAGGAGAAACAAAGTTTTTGACAGACTTTGGAGGACACCAAGACGCACAATTAAACGATGCTATAGATACTTTGAATACTTCAATCACCCCAACAAATTTTCAGGTTCAAAAAATTGCAATCATTGACGGGGTTGCTTATATAAAGTCAAATAGCAAAATGTACAATACCATAATAAATTATCCTGATGATGCAATTATATTATCATCAGTTCTTCTTCGTGAATTTTTAGGAAGTATGTAGGAGGGTATTATGGAACTGATTTATCCTAATAAAAAAACGGAAAAAGATATATTGGATTTTATTCCACCTGCACGTTTTTCTTCTTCTTTTTCCCATGGTAATACCCTGATAAAGGGGAATAATTTTGATGCCTTAGCTCTGTTATTACATAAATACAATATGTCCGGTAAAGTGGATTTAATATACATTGACCCGCCTTTTGCTACTAATGGAACATTTACTATAGGTAAAGACCGCACAAGTACAATAAGCGGAAGTTTGAAAGATGATATTGCTTATACGGATACACTTGTCGGTGAAGTTTTTTTGGAGTTTTTGAGAGAACGGCTTATCATTGCCCGCGAACTTTTATCAAAGCAAGGATCAATATATTTACATATTGATTATAAAATTGGTCATTATGTAAAAACTATAATGGACGAAATTTTCGGAAGAGAAAATTTCAGAAACGATATAACCCGTATAAAATGCAATCCTAAAAATTTTTCGCGTAAGGCCTATGGCAATATAAAAGATTTAATTCTTTTTTATTCTAAAACAAATACGCCGATTTGGAATGAGCCATTTATTCCTTATTCAGAAGAAGATATTGAAAGATTGTATAAAAAGGTGGATGAAAACGGACAGTATTATACTACGGTTCCTCTTCACGCTCCTGGAGAAACTAAAGATGGTGTTACTGGTGGAGAATTTAAAGGCATAAAACCTCCAAAAGGTAGGCATTGGAGAACATCGCCTACAGAATTGGAAAAATTGGATGAACAGGGATTGATTGAATGGTCTGCAAACGGGGTTCCCCGTAGAAAAATATTCGCTGAAGAACAAAAAGGAAAAAAAATGCAGGATATTTGGGATTTTAAAGATTATCAATATCCTACTTATCCGACAGAGAAAAATCTTGACTTACTGAGACATATTGTAAAAACATCTTCGAATGAAAATAGCATTGTTATGGATTTTTTCTGCGGTTCGGGAACAACTTTATATGCCGCACAGGAACTTGGCAGAAAGTGGATTGGAATAGACCAGTCGGAACAGGCTATAAAAACGATAAAAAAACGCTTTAAAAATTTTCAAAGCTCATTATTTTTCGAAAATGGTTTTAATTTTATTACTTTAATCGAAAAAGAATTTGAAGAAAAAATAGCAACGAATATGTAATATCGTATAACACCCGCTTCAACCTGACACTGCCTTTGCGGCAATGCAGGTTAGGCGAATGTTATACGGACGCCTACCGACGCTAAATTTAAAAACAAGAAATCGCATACTTGACTAAATTTATTTTTTTGTATATACTACATACGCTGTATGGAGGTTTTAGGATAAAACTATTTTTATTATTTTGTTTTTTGGTACTTTCGTCTTCCCTTTTTGCTGGAACTAAGGTATATTACTATGTATATGAGAAAGGTCTTTGTACTCAAG
>CALAEM010000044.1 GCA_937890985.1 uncultured Treponema sp.
TGCTAATATTTCGGTTCTTGCGGAATAATCTTTTTTTTGCGAGCGTTCCCAATCTTCTTTTTTGTAGCTGCAAAAAACTGGCCAGAGAAAAACGTCTGGATTGAGGTCGATAATTTTTTCGAGAAGGTAGTCTTCCCAGAAATCGCCACAAAGCAAAACTGCAAAAGTTTTATCTTGAAATTTGAACTCGTGGAAACTTTTGCCTTCGCGGTAGTCGGCACAAGCGTTTCGTATGCGCCAGCCTACCGACACTCGTTGGTACTTGTCGACGGTTTTTCCGTCTTTGTCGATGATGAGGTACGAGCTAAAAATTGTGCCGTGGTCATTTTCGATAAATCCGAAACCGATTGCGGTTTTTGCTTCGATAGCTAATTTGCGTATTTTTGTAATCAGCTCATCGTTTATGCTCACAGCAATTTTTATATCTTTTTGATACTCAAAGCAAATCGAATCAAAGCCCTGCAAAAAAGCTTCACCAAATAAAAGCAAATCGGGATTTTCGCTTTTTGTATTTTTGATAAATAATTCTATTTGAGCCAAATTAAAATCAATGTCATTGTCAATATTTTCTGCACTACACAAAGCGATTTTCATAAGTTAAATTATAAACTTAAATCGCAAGTAAATCAAGTTCAAAAATTAGCAATGCGTAACTTCGTGTTTTAGTTGTGAATCGCTCGAGCTAGTTAGCGTTTTACGCTCCTTGCATTTTACGAAAATGACGCACACCGCTTTTGAAAAGCAGTGCCGATATTTTTCTCCGAAAAAAAACGGCACTGCAAGCGGTAATCGTCAATGAGCGGTATGCGTTACATTAATTGTGAAGAACTTTTCCCCGCACTGGAAAGTTTTTCCAGTTACGATTTTAGATTTGTGATTGCGATAAATTATAAATGCAAAATTCCGTTTGCGATTTTGTCGTAAGTGTTTTTATGCGTCACCATTAAAATAAGTTTTGTTAGTTTTAATTCCGACAAAATATTTTGCAATGCATCATTTGTTTCTGCATCGAGTGCATTTTCAACTTCGTCAAATAAAATAATCTCGCTTGTTTGCAAAAGACTTCGAGTTAAAGCGAGACGCTGCATTTGTCCTTGCGAGAGCGTATGTCCGCTACCGCCTAAAAGCGTACGCATACCCAACGGCAACGCTTGTATCACTTCTTGCAGTTTCGTTTTGTGAAACGCTTCATCGATGATACTTTTCTCGTACGCTTTACCAAAAAAAATATTTTCTTCAATCGTTCCTGAAAACACAAAAGGTTTTTGGCTAACGTATGAAAACTTATGCTCAAGATTAGAAAAAATAATTTCACCTTTTAACAAATAATTATCATGAGATTGTATATTGCCGGCAATAATATTTAAAAGCGTTGTTTTACCAGAACCGTTTTCACCTTTGATTAAATACAAACCCGGAAAAATAAATTCTCCGTTGATGTCGGTAAATATGTTTTTATTTTCTTTGTATGAAAAAGTCAAATTACTAAGTTGTATTTTTTTTACATTGCAATTATTTTTTTCGCATTCAATAATCGAATTATTTTTTTGCCGTGCATCGAAAATATTTTTTAAACGCTCGACTGAAACAAACGAAATGATAATACTCTTATATGTTTCAGAGCAAGATGAAACAAGCGAGCGTAACTTTTGCGAATAAAGTAAAGCGACAGTAATTGTTCCGACAGTGTTTTTGCCGTCGAGCACCGTCAAACCGACAATCGCAAAAAGCGAAATGTTGATTGTAAAGTTTGTAAAAAAATTTGCAGTAACTGATTGCACAGTAACGATAGTATATTTTTTGATATAGTTAAAAATGTTACTCAAGATATTTCTAAATCGCTGCATAAAAAATTTTTGTGCCGAATAATTTTTTATATCTTGCAAACCAAAAACACTTTCAGTAATAAACGAAGTATAAATGTCCTGCTGTTCTTTTTGCTCTTTGTTTATAGTCGCTTGCTTTGTCCCGAAATATTTTGCCCAAAAAATTGGAATAACCGAAACTGCAAGCGTTAAACAAAAAAGCACAATGTCTATTTTAAAAAGCCTCACACCAAGAACGCACATCATTACAATCGCAGTAATGATTGAAGGAATCTGCGAAGTATAGATGCCGGTCATTGTTGCAAGGTCAGTTGCAAAAAGATTAACTAAGTTGCCCACGTTTTTTTGCGTATTGCCTTTCGGCGGTACATACAAGAGATTAAGATAAAGACGACTTTCAGTGTAGATTGTCAACTTACGTTGCAGCAAAAATTGAAAGCATGAACTCAAAAGCGAAAAAATTAAATTGGCAATTTGAAACACAATGATTATTTTCAAAAAGAAAAAAAAGCTTTGCCGATCTTTGACTGTTAAGCTGTCGATTATTTTTCCAGTGAAAAGAGGTTCAAACGTTGAAGCATAATTTCCAGCCAACGCAAACACAAGTAAAAAAAATATAACTGGAAAAAACGGTTTTATAAATGCGGCACTCCAGCGTGCTAGGTTTTTATTTGACATCGGTTTAGTCATTCTTTAAAGTATATATACAAATTGCGTAAAATTTTAATGCCGTGTTAGATAAATTTGTTGGCTATTGATGCGTTACAAAATCAAATAGCTTCAAATAATTAATCTAGATTAAAAATAGAACTGCAATAAAAACTTGTTTTACAAAATAAACTCATTGTTACAAACAAAAAAATATCCGCCTATCCAAACTGAGAACTAACATTTGGGCAGATATTTTTTGTCAGCGATTACAGTATCTGTGCGTTATAGCTTATTAAAAATTTCATAAAGCTTAGCTTTATACTTTTTAACCAACTCATAATCCTCAGGCGAAATGTTTGACTTAATTTCCTTTAGCCACGCACGCGCTTGATTGTCGCTCGCTTTTTGCTTCTCAGTACGCTCTGTGTTTTCTATTTCTGCAAGAGCCTCTTCAATTGTGCAAGCAACTATTCCGTATTGCATTGTTGTAATTTGAAGGTGTCCCATTTTTGCATTCAAACCATAGCGTTCAAATATTTTTCCGACTTTACTTGGTGGCATTTTTTTCTGAAGGCTTCAAAAAAATCTTTGACGGAAAAATTCGAATCGGCAACTACCCAAGCCTTTGCACCAGATGTTTTTATATCATTTAAAATCATTTGATGATTTGCAACAAAATTTTCGATTGTCTTGTCGTCTAAAAAAGAACTTTGTGTGATGTCAACTTTCTTTTCGCATGACAAAATCAAACAAACAAAAACAAACGCCGCAAAAATAATTTTTTTCATAAGTTACTCCTCTATGTTATTCTTCGTTTTGCAAAAGTATATCGCGGACATTTTATATCCGCGGTAATTGTGTTGCCTGTGTGCTCGTAAATAAATCGCAAGCAACGACTGTACACAGTATGACACGCACGGTAATATTCTTCAGGACAAACTTTGCATGGCGAGTCTTCCGAAAAAATCGAGCGCTCTGGAGGCGAGTGCCATTTTTTCATCAGCTCGCCGTTCCAACATTCTGCAACACTTTGCGTTTTCAAATCGCCCAAAACATATCGCTTGTCATAAGGCAACTGCTCACAAATAAAAACTTCACCGTTAGGCATTAGCGTCATCGAAAAACGCCCAGCATTACATATCGCTCTTTTTTCAAAAATATTTTCAGCCGTTATTTTCTCAGGAGCAAAAGGCTCATCGTATGCCGCAGCAAAACCGCCTGCCGCCAATTCAACGTTAGGATGTAATTCTTTAAAGCGTTGCACAACTTCACTTGCATTTTTCATTTGAGTTTCGGACGGGAATAAATCGTCCGTATGTCGCGTGCCACTTCGTCCGTACTGTACAACTTGCACACGAGTGATGCCTAAGTCGGCAAGAAGCTTTAAGTAATCGGCTAAGCCGTCCGCATTGTACGAAGTTAAAACAGCTTTCACGCGCACTTCAATATCGTTATCCTTTAAATCTTTTATCATTTGAATAACGTGTGCAAAATATTCGTCGCTATTTACTCCAAGTAAATTTTTTACAACGGATGGATTTGCAGAATCAAGACTGATTTGCATTCCAGTTAATCCGCAGTTTTCGTGCAGTGCTTTAATCCTATCTTTGGCGATAATCGATTTCGTTGAAAGAGAATAACGAAGTCCCGCGTCGTGCAAAGCTTTCATAACTTCATCGATGTCATGACGCAACATCGGGTCGCCCCCTGTTAGCATAAAACTTTCACAGCCACTCATCTTTAATTCACTAAAAATAACTTCTAAGCGTTCAAGCGAAATTAAATCATTCACGGGACTAAGCGGATGATAGCAGTACTTGCATTTAAATCCGCAACTTGTCATTACATTATAGTTTACCGAAAGCGGTGCAGAAAGTCGCAAGTCCCGCGGATTAAAAATAATCTTATTTTGCGGAATAACAAAATATCCAGGTTCAGGGTATCTATTTTTTGTAGCTTCTAAAACCTCAGGCTTGATTGTCGAAATATCTTGAATGAGAGGTTGAATATTGGTTCGCTTTTCGAGCATCTCCAATGAATTGCAAAGCATAGTTTCTGCTTCCGCTTCAGTTGCATTTTGTATGTCAAAAACATACACCATGTTTTTTACAACTTCGGAAAATGTATGCTCACCGTCGAAAAGCAACAGCATAATTACTTCTTGCGGAAGCAAGACGCTCACCTTGTCTGGAGAATAAAAAAAGTCATCAATAATGTATGCTATGCAACGGTGTTCTTCTTTTCTAAACCGCAATTCAGGATTGTAGATGAGTTTTTGATTAGCACTAAATTTTTGCATATGAAACGCTCCATAAAGTTTGTCAGGTGCTAACCTTGTGTTCTTGAATTCGTACAACCTGGAGTACAAGTTACAGTACAACTATTGTTTGAGCAACTTGAATTAGAGCAACTGGAACAAGTAGCTGCACAACCAACATCACAACCTCCACCAACACAAGAAAAAAGAAAAAGCCACTGAAATGCACCATATTCTTTTTTGATTTGCTCAAACACCGAATAGGCTTTTTTATTATCAGGCTGCAAATTTCCTTGCTTTATATCTTGTTTTAATTTGTCAAGGTTCATAGTTTCCTCCGTAAAGTTTCCAACAATTAGCCAGTAGTTCCCGAAATAGAACAGCCATGACTACAAGCACCTGCTGCACACCCTTGAGCACATGACAAGCCACTACAGCCTTGAGCACATGACAAGCCACTACACCCTTGAGAGCATGACAAGCCACTACACCCTTGAGCACAGGAAGAGCCGCTACAACCCTCCGAGCAACCAACAAAAAACAAAAAATTAAAAATATCCTTTTTGAATGACACAATATAATTATTCATTGAATTTAGTTGCCCGTTTTTTATATCGTCTCGTAATTTATCCAGCTTCATCGTTGCTCTCCTTCGCGTTATTAGTTTAATCATACCACTGCATTATTTTTGTGTCAAGTTTAAAAAAGCTAAAATTACAAGATTTATCAAAAATAATTTGACGATCAATGAACTAAATCACATTGCAAAACCAAAACCTATGATATAGTAAAAGATATAGATACCCAACACTATAAATTCTATCAATAAAGCCACTACTTTGCAAAATTACAGCATAGCCATTAGTATACACATAGTTGAATTTGAGCAAACCTTGCTACATCCATTCGCACACCCATTTGAACATGAGAGGGCTGAACATTCATATGTGCTACAACCGCTTGAACAAGATAAACAGCCGAGAGAAAAAAAACAAAATGAACCATTTCCAAGAAACATATCGCTCATAAGCTTCGGGTTATATTCGCTAATATCTAAATTTCCTTGCTTTATGTCTTGTTTTAATTTGTCAAGGTTCATCATTGCTCTCCTTCGCGTTATTAGTTTAATCGTACCACTGCATTATTTTTGTGTCAAGTGTAAAAAAGCTAAAATTAAAAAATTTAGCAATTTATTAAAAGCCGCACAATTTTTTTGTCTTTGTAAACGCTCAAGCTTATCCACGTGGCATTTAAAATTGACAAGTTTGTCAATTTTAAATGCCTACTTTTATCGAAAGCATTTTCGGAATACGCTCATTGCTCAAACCAGCCACGTATGTGCAGAAAGTTTTAGGCACAGCCCAAACCTATACCTTAAATTTTTTTACTTCTTTTGAAACGTTTTCAATGCTTGCTTTATTTTTTTGACTGATGTCGTTTACTTCCTGCACAGCATTATTAATCTGCACAACACCCGCAGCCATTTCGTTCATGCTCATAGTGATGACGTCAGCCGCGATGCTATTGTCTATTCATATCAATTAAATAATTCTAATGGATTAATTTTAAACTGTAAACTTGTGGGATCAGGTGTACCACCTTTTCTTTGCATTGTCATTTTACCAATTTTTAAGTTCCCTCTTTTTGTAATAAAAATTGGACCTTGTGCATAAAAGTTGCAAACATAATTTATATCTCGTAAAATCCATCTGCACGAAGAACCATCAGATTCAGTAACTAAAAACCAATCAGCGGACAATCCACCTCTACCTCGTAATATATCATTAAAAACAATCACCCTATTATTATCAAAAAAAGAAATTAATTCTTTTAAAGCAACATCCTCCATTTCATCAAGAAACATTCGCTTTGGATTTCTTGTATTCCTTTTATATGGTAATAGTTCACCTGTATAGTATTTTAACGCTATACAAATAGAATCTGGAATATTCCAAAAATATTTATATTTATCAACGGGTCTTTTATCGACCTGATTAAACCCCGCATTGATATTTGCTTTCTTAATTGAAATATTTTCTATATAATACACTTTGGAAATTATAATTTCTAATTTTACTTGAATATCTGCTTTTTTAAAAATATTTGATTCTTCTAAATTATCCTCTCTTACACCTAATGATAAAGCTGTCACTCTATTTATTCGAGGTGGGATTTGTACTGCTGTCAACAATTCAATTCTTTTAAAATCATAACCCATGATTTTGAGCCAGCATTGTGCGTCTTTGTCATTTCGATAGTTATTAAATTTTATCACAACATCTTGCTCATTTTCAAACCCACCTTTTGCAGTGTATGAACCAATAATTTCTTTTGTGCTCATTGTTATATAACCTTAATTATTTGTTTTGTGATTTCTTTTAAAACATTAATTGCCACACTATTGCCAAATTGCTTGTAAGCTTGCCCATTAGTTCTGGAGTATTGAAAGTCATCAGGAAAACCTTGTAATCTAGCACATTCTCGTGGACTAAGTTTTCGTACTTTACCATCAATAAGATATAAACCAGTTTTAGCACCAGCACCACCACCATATGCAGATAACGTACAAGAATGTCCATAAGGGCTATAAATTCTCTCACCTTGCCCGCCTTTATTTATTTTTCCAATTTGTATAGGTTTATTTGGTAATGTTGTATTTCCAAACATATCTGTTTCTGGTTCATAGTTTTTGTATATACATATATCAGTTCGATTTATTACCTTGCCAATAGAATCTTTTTCGATAATATCAAATAAGGACGTTTGTTTATTTATAGGTCGCGGATATGAAAAATTTTCTATTCGTAAATCTTTTCGAAAACAAACAATAAATATCCGCTCTCTATTTTGTGGCAAACCATACTCACTTGCATTTAACACTTTAAAATTTACATCATATCCCAAATTTTCAAGTGTCTTTACAATTACATTTAAAGTTTTTCCATTATCGTGCTTCACTAAATTTTTAACATTTTCAAGAAAAACTACTTTAGGTTTGTGAAAGCTAACTATTCGTGCAATATCAAAAAAAAGCGTACCTCGCGTATCTTCAAATCCGCGTTGTTTACCTGAGATTGAAAAAGCTTGACATGGAAAGCCTCCACAAAGAATATCATGTGCTGGAATTGTTTTTTCGTCTATTTTTGTAATATCACCAAACGGTTTTATTCCAAAATTATTTTCATATACTTGCTGAGCATCATCGTCCCATTCCGATGAAAATACACACTTTGCACCAAAAGAACTTAATGCAATATGAAATCCACCTATTCCAGCAAACAAATCAATATATGAATAATCCTTTAACAAATTATTTATTTGTTTTATAACTAACGACAAGAACGCACCCCGTATATACAATATTGCAATGGTATTTTAATCATTTTGCCACTAGCCTTCTAGTACATATTGACACATAGCAATAGTAACGTACCATTCACTACGCCAGCACCTTAGCATAAGATAAAAAGCTATTATGTCCGTTAAATGCCAGGTGCTTGGTTTATCAATTATAAGTTTACGTGTTTCAAACCTATACCTTAAATTTTTTTACTTCCCTTGAAACGTTTTCAATGCTTGCTTTATTTTTTTGACTGATGTCGTTTACTTCCTGCACAGCATTATTAATCTGCACAACACCCGCAGCCATTTCGTTCATGCTCATTGTGATAACGCGGGTCGTGTCATCCAACTTTTGCATTTCCTTGGACGCACCTTCTCCGCCTTTCAGCATCTCCTGCGAACCCGCTTGCACTTCCGTTGTAACCATATTAATGCTCTTAATTGCCGCGAGCACTTCCTTGCTTCCATGCTCTTGCTCCCGCGTCGATTCAGTCAGCCGCGTACTCATATCTTTTACCTGTTGGGCGAGGGTAAATATTACATTAAACTTTTCTTCAACCAACTTAGACGAAGAAGAAAGCGTTTCAATTTCGCTCGACAAAGTTTTCAGCGTTTCAGTTATTGCCTTGCCCTGCATTGCAGAATCCTCCGCAAGTTTTCGAATCTCGCCAGCAACAACGGCGAATCCCTTGCCAGCTTCACCTGCATGAGAAGCCTCGATAGCGGCATTCATCGCAAGAAGGTTTGTTTGAGAAGCAATGTGTTGAATCACACTTGACGCTTCCATTAACGAACCTGACTCTTCGATGATTTTTTGTGTTACGGTATTGGAAGTTGCAAGTGTCGCTTTACCGTCGCCCGTCGCTGCGGTTAGCGTTTTAATAATATCGTCGTTCTTTTCAAGCGTCTGTCCGATAGATGCGATATTCGCAACCATCTCTTCAACCGCAGATGAAGATTGTGCAACACTGACAGATTGCATTTCAATACTGTTGTTCAACTGCTTAATCGTTCGGACAATTTCTTCGATAGTTGCAGTCGCTTCTGTTACACTCGCCGCTTGCGTCAAAGCCTGCCGTTTTATCAAGTCGATGTTCGTGCTAATTTGATTTACCGCTCCAGCTGTTTCATTCATATTTGCAGCAAGCTCATTGCCAATTTCTTCCATTGTATTTGTGTTGTCGCCGACGTGCCGAATCGACTCACCGATTTTCGCAATCGTTTGATTAAAATAATCGCCGATTTTTGCAACTTCAGCTGTTCCCGAAATCGGCAAACGAACAGTTAAATCGCCTTCACCTTGTGCAATGTCGTATAATACGCCGATAACTCGTTTTAATGGATTGAGAAAATAAGTTGCAACCAAATACCCGACCACAAGTGCAAACAAAAGAATACCGCCGATAGTGAGAAGCAAATTCCAAAACATTGCACGCGCAATCAATTCATATTCATGCTTTTCAATCACAGTGATATAAAGCCAATCGATGTTTTTATTTGCAGAGCGATGCGATTGAAAAATGTACGAAACGCCGTCAATATTTTTTTCCAACGGTGTATCTATTGCAGTTAACAAATCGCTTAAATTTTTTCCCAAAGTTTCAAACGAACGTCCGATTACTTTTTCGTTTTGCGGATGAGCAATTACAATGCCAGTTTTATCCGCAATAAACATATATCCGCCGATACCAATTTTGCGTGCTTTCACCAATGTTTGCAAATACGAAAGGTCAACCGACGTAGAAAAAACTCCTTTGAATCGGTTGCCGTCTTTTATCTTGTTCGTGATTTCTATCGACAACTCATTCGCGGATGAAACATATAAATCCGACAGCACTTGCTCCGAAGCACTCTCTTTGCAATTTTTATACCAAGAGCGAGTTCGTGCATCATATCCTGCCGACCGCTCTTTCGGCGGATACATCAAAATACCGCCGTTATTCTCAGACGCAATAGTCATATAGATAACGGCAGAAAACCTTTCCACAAAAGATTTCATCATATCAAATGCTTTCTTTTCGTCAGAACCGAAAAGAGAAGGCTCCATCGGAATCGTTGAACCATTTGCAGCAGCTCGATTATACGAAGTGAGATTATCGACGGCATCCTGCACAAGTCCAACTTGTGCAAGTGCATTATTCAGTTGCTGCAAGTCAAAAATAAAATTTGAAACCTCAGTATCAACACTACTCGACGCAAAATTTATTTGCCTATTATATGCTTCATAATTTTTATGCAAGCCCGTGAAATAATTAATCATTCCGAGCGCAAGTGCAGGAACAACCGCAAACGCAGTTATAATCAAAACAGAGCCGTATTTTGTAAATAAATTTTTACTCGCTATTTTATGCATGTTCAAATTCCTCTTCGCATGTATTTTTATTTAAGCACGAAGCTCAACTTTCGCCACAATTTCAAGGTAAATAGCCTTGTCGACCTTAGAGCATATTTCAGTATATTAAAAAACCTCGAAGTTTCAATACTTTATTAAAAACTCCACACAAAAATAATGTCTCATTGTCGTAATTCACCGAATGCTTATCTGCGTTGAACGCCTTGAAAGTTTTATCGTCGGCATAAAATCCAAATGGTCAAACTTAAATTAAATGAACCTTCTGAAAAAGCTTAAACGCATTTCTTTTAAGCTTTTCGATAATACACCTCAAGCCAAAAAGCTTTTCTGTTTCACAGGCTCAAAACTACTGACCAAAAAACTTCAAGGAAATGGACTTTGTTTTTGAAAAATAGTTTAACTTTTTTTTCAAAAAGGCTTGACTTTTCCGTGAAAGCATTGTACAATAGTTCTATGGACTTAAAATCAATTTTAACAAACGAAACAGTTAATCTTCACTTAAAAGGTACAACAAAAGAACAAATCATTGATGAGCTTTTGGAAATGTTGGTCAAAGCTGGAAAAGTTAAAGACAAGGCTGTTGCGAAAGCATGCATTATGGATCGCGAAAAGAAAATGTCTACTGGTATGAAGCACGGCATTGCAATTCCGCACGGAAAAACTGACTCCATCAGTAGCCTAGTTGCCTGTATCGGTATTTCCGAAAAGCCAGTTGATTTTGACTCGCTCGATCAGGAACCAGCACGCATATTTATTATGACGCTTTCGCCGATTGATAAAACTGGTCCGCATTTACGCTTTTTGGCAGAAGTTAGCTTGCTGTTCAAAAGTCCAGAAAAGCGCAAACAGTTGCTCAACGCAAAAACGACGCAAGAAGTTATTGAGCTTTTAACGATAAGCGAAGACGAAAAGTAATGTAATATCAAGCGGTTTGGCGGGTGTTTTTCGTCCTGGCGGTTGTCGCTTGTTTTATTCTCTTGACAAAAAATGAAAAATAGTTATACTATGGTTGATTACTTTTCATAATTATTGTCCTTGAAAGAGTCGTTTTTACGGCTCTTTTTTTATAGGCGTTTATTAGGTAAATATATGAAATTTGTGAAAAAAAATGAAAGTGAGTTCTTTGACGAAGCAAAAGCACTCGTTGAAGGCTTGGGGTATAGGCTGGTGGATTTTTCGCTCGCACGCATCAAAACTGGTTGGCACGCTCAAGCGGTAATTTTTTCACCTGATGGAATCGGCATTGATGATTGCACCAAGGTACATAAGCCCCTTCAGCAAAAACTAGAAGTGCTTTTGAACTCGCAAGACGTATTTATGGAAGTAAGTTCCCCTGGTGTGCAGCGCGTCTTAAAGAAAACTTACGAGCTTGAAGCCTTTGTCGGCGAGCAAATTTCAGTGTGGGATAGCGACTGTACCGATTGGCTTTCGGGAAAATTAACGGCATATACAGATGCTGGAATCGTTTTGGAAACAAAAAACGGAAACAAAGAAATTTCGTTGGAAAATTGTAAAAAAGCGAAATTGGAATATTAAAACTATGGAGAGAAAAACATGGCGGATACGTTAAGTGCAAGTATCAGAAAGTATGCACAAGAGTGCGGCTTTGATGAAGATGTTATTACTAATGTTATTAAGCAATCATTGCGTACAGCTTACAAAAAGCAATACGGTACGGATGAAAACTTGGACTTTGAAACGGAAGATGACGGCGAAATCTATATGGTTTCGAGAAAGGTTGTTGTCGAAAAAGAGGAAGACCCAGTTTTTGAAATCAGTTTAAAAAAGGCACTAGCCTTTGACCCTGAAAGTGCCATTGGGGATGAACTTCGCGTCATCGAAGATGTGCAAACTTACCGATTTCATGCTGTCCAAGCAGGTAAACAGCGTGTCCAGCAATGTCTCAAAGAGGTTCAAAAAGACGAACTGTATTCGGAGTATAATTCAAAGGTTGGGGAGATTATTATCGGATATTACCGAAGAGAAAATAACGGGAATATTTATGTGGATTTAGGCAAGGTGGAAGGGGTTTTACCCAAAAAGTACCGCTCTCCACGCGACCATTATAGCCATGAGGAAAACCGCATTAAAGCCTTGATAAAAGAAGTTAAAAAATTGAAACAGTCGAATACAGTGCAGTTAGTTCTTTCACGAAGCGACTCGGACTTTGTTAGAGGAATTTTGGAATTGGAAGTGCCAGAAATTTACAACGATGCGGTTGAAATTAAGAATATTGTCCGTGAAGCTGGTAGTCGCACCAAAGTTGCCGTCAGCTCAAACAAAATTGACGTTGACCCTGTCGGTGCCTGTATCGGGCCGCGAGGTGCTCGCATCCAAACTGTTATTACAGAGCTGGACGGCGAGAAAATTGACGTTATCCCATATTCCGAAAATCCGAAAGATTATATAAAAGCAGCCCTTTCACCTGCGGAAGTCGAGGACGTTATCATAATGGATGAAAGCACTCACTCGGCACTTGCAATCGTTGAAGAAAATCAACTTTCGCTTGCAATCGGGAAACAGGGCTTGAATGTGCGTCTTGCAAATCGATTGGTTGACTGGAATATTGACGTGAAAACGGAAGAGCAATTCAAGGAAATGGATAGCTACAAGGAAGTTCGAAAGGCTGCGGACGATCTTTTTGCAGATGCGGATGAACTTGAAACAGAATACGAAGAGACTGACGACACTGACTCAGCGGAATTGGCTTTGAGCGATGAAATGCTTTCAGTGCTTCGTGCAAACGGCATCGAAGAACCAAGCGACATTTTGGATATGACAGAACAGCAGTTGGCAGCCCTCAACGGTATGACTGACTCGATGCTTAACGAAATGCTCCAAATTGTCAGCGAATATATTGACAATGAAGAATATTACGAATGCCCTGAATGCGGACACAGAATTACAATCGATATGACGGTGTGTCCAAATTGTGGCGTGGGTCTTTCATTTGAAGAAGAAGAGGATGAGGAAGCGGAAGACGATTATGATGAGGAATAGTAAAATTGAAAATTCTGCCCCGCTTTTATATTTTTTTAATAATTGTATAATGTAAGCTCTATTGGATACAAGATTAAGAGGTTGTATGGAAAATAAAAATAACGAAACAGAACACAGGAAAAAGGCTTTTTTGAAAAAAAACACCACAAATCAAAAAGACACGGCTGAAAACAAGAATGCAGAAAAGGCTCATTCGGCAAAAACATCCGAAGATAAGGCAGTAAGTGAAAAACAGAAGGCAGCACGCCAGAAAAAATTTACTGTGCGAGTTGTGAAAAAAAGCGAAAAGCCTGCTCCAACTGAAAAGGAACAAGTTTCGCCTGTGACAACAAAAGACAGTGCGGTTTTGAATGAAAACAAAAAACCGCTTGAACCAGCAAAAGCAGAACAAGGCAAAAAGGAACCGACCCAACAACCTCAACCGAAAAAGACTGTTCCTGCAGAGAAAAAAACCATTGTATCCAGAGGCACAGAATCAGACAGCATGTTCCAAAAGCGTCCTGACCGCAAGGCTGGTAACCTCGCAGGTGGCAAACGTAGCGGTTTTAACCGCACAGGACGAGACTTTAACCGAGACGGACAAAGTGGCGGTCAAGGCGAAAACTCTAGCAGAAAAACATTCACTGGCTCGGATGCTAGAAATTTCGCAGGCGGCAGGCGACCGTTTCAGTCAAATTCGGCAGGTGGCGGAAAAAAACTGGGAATGCGTCCACGTCCGCAAGGCGGTACCGCTGGCTCATTAGGTCAAAAATTTCAAGGCGGGCAAGGGCAAGGAAGTCCGATGCCGATTGACAGTGGCAAAAACGCAAAAAAACAAACGCGTGCAAGAAAATCCACATACGACAAAAAAGACCACCGCGAAGATTTTGAAGAGAAAGCTTTTCAGCATAAAAAACGGGCTGCGGAAGCTCTTAACGCCGTACCAGCTGAAATTGAAATGCTTGACAGCATAACCGTTTCCGAACTTGCAAAAAAAATGAACTTAAAAGCGGCAACCCTCATTGCAAAACTGATGGAAATGGGAATGATGGTTACCATGAATCAGGCGATTGACTATGACACGGCGGCTATTTTGGCAGACGAATACAACTGCAAAATCAAGCATGTCAGTTTATATGACGAAACTGTTATTGAAACGGAAAGCGATGAAGGTGCCGAGCTGAAAACACGTCCGCCCGTCGTTACGATTATGGGACACGTTGACCACGGAAAAACTAAAACACTTGATGCTATCCGTCGCACAAATGTTGCAGCGGGCGAGTTTGGCGGTATTACCCAGCACATCGGTGCATACACGGTTAACACGCCGGGCGGGCGAATTACGTTCTTGGATACGCCTGGACACGAGGCTTTTACAATGATGCGTGCACGCGGTGCAGCTGTTACGGATATTGTTGTGTTGGTTGTTGCTGCCGATGACGGCGTAATGCCTCAAACGATTGAAGCAATCAACCACGCAAAGGACGCAAACGTACCGATTATTGTTGCTATCAACAAAATCGACAAACCAGAAGCGAACCCCGAAAAAGTTATGACAAGGCTTTCGGAGTTGGGATTAATGCCAGAAAGCTGGGGCGGAACCACAATGTATGTCGAGATTTCAGCATTAAAAGGTCTTGGCATTGACAAACTTTTGGAAACAATTCTTTTGCAGGCGGAAGTCCTCGAATTAGCCGCGAATTATAACTGTCGAGCTGAAGGTAAAGTTGTCGAGTCTAGAATTGACCACGGACGCGGTATTGTTGCAACGATTTTAGTTCAACGCGGAACCTTGAAAACGGGCGACGCCTATGTTGCTGGTATTTATTCAGGGCATGTGCGAGCGATTTTTAACGACAAGGGCGAAAATATCAGCGAAGCAGGTCCAAGTATGCCTGTTGAAATTCTAGGTTTGGAAGGCATGCCGAATGCAGGCGACCCGTTCCAAGTTGCAAGCTCCGAAAAAGAAGCACGTCAGATTTCCGAAAAGCGACAGGAGCTCAAACGCTTTGAAGCATCGCAAAACCTCAAAAAGGTTACTCTCGACAATCTTTATTCGACAATCAGCGACGGCGAAATGCTTGAGCTTAAAGTTATTGTCAAAGGCGACGTTCAAGGCTCAGTTGAAGCGGTCAAGCAATCACTCGAAAAGCTTTCAACTAAAGAAATACGCTTGAACGTTATTCACGCCTCAGCTGGTGCGATTAACGAGTCGGACGTTATGTTGGCGGCTGCGGACTCAAATGCATTGATTATCGGTTTTAACGTCCGCCCTACCCCGCAAGCAAAACATCTTGCTGAGCAGGAAAAAGTTGACATCCGAAAATACAACATTATCTATGAAGCGGTCGAAGAAATGAAACTCGCGATGGAAGGAATGCTTTCACCGGACATCAAAGAAAAGGTCATCGGTATGGCTGAAGTTCGCGAAGTGTTCAAAGTGCCGAAGCTCGGACGCATCGCAGGTCTTTACGTTACCGAAGGCGTCATCAAACGCTCCGCATCCATCAACGTTATCCGCGATGGTATCGTAGTTTTTTCGGGCAAATTAGCTTCACTCAAACGTTTCAAAGACGATGCACGTGAAGTTGCAGCTGGTTTTGAATGCGGTGCTGGTCTAGAAAACTACAACGACATCGAAGTCGGCGACCAGTTTGAAGTTATCGAAAAAATTGAAGTTGCACGAAAGCTCAATTTCGATGAGGCTCCGAAAGAAAAAACAGAAACACCTACAACATAAAACTTGTAAACGGAAAAGCAAATACACGAAAAAAAAGCCTTCTGCATAAAATGCAAAAGGCTTTTTTTTTACAAGTAACCAACGCTAAAATCAATCAATAGTACTCAGCAATTTGTTCAATCTATCTTTATCGTATAGTTCAAGCGGGCGACCTTCGCTGTAACGAATTGCCTCTTCGGTAAAGCTGCCCGCACTAAAACACACGCCAGTGCCGGCTTTTAGCTCCTTTAACCGCTCGTGAAAATCGCGCAACAAAAGTTCCCCGACTGAACCTTGCGAGCGGAAAAATCGAAACAAAGCCGTATCGGTAAAACGGTCAGTGTCGATTGAAGCGACAATATCCGTGTGCGTTGTCAAAACTGTAATGTCGACGATTTTTATGCGGGCAGCTGGAAAAAATCTTGCAACAACTTTTCTGCACAAGTCCACAAATTCGCTTTGTCCCGCCATCAAATAAACCCGCAAAGCTTTATTTTGGTTGAGCTCTTGATATTTCAAAATCAATGACGAAACATCTTTATACGCAGGACTTGCAACCTGTATTTCTTTGAGTAAACTAATTGCCTTGGTTATATTTTGCAACTTGATGCACGATTGTGCATACCGATACTTTAACTCATTTTTTACATCAAGTTTAATTTGCGGATGCTTTAACCCAATTTCAAAGTCCTCATTTGCTTTTTCGTATTGGCTGATTTTCATGTGAAGAACGCCACAGTAAAGTGCACTTTCAGGACCGAATGTCGCGTCCATGCAAAGACGCAAAAAAACCTTCAGTGCATTGTCGTTCATTCCCAACTCAAAAAAACATTCACCGATTGCAAAAAGCACTTCTTTATCTTCGGGCGACACTTCAAACACGCTTTTCAAATAAGGCAGTGCATCATTAAATTTTTCAAGCTTTCGATATGAAAGCCCAAGATATTTACGCACAAGCGTGTTTTTTTCGTCCATAACCAAAGACTTCCGCAAAAGTGGTATCGCCTTTTCGTAATCCTTTTCGAGATAGTGAATGTACCCCAAGTTATAATTGATTTCAAAGCTATCTTGGTCAAAGGTTCGAGCCAACAAAAAGCCGTCCTTTGCTTCTTTCAGGCGGTTCGATTTCAATGCTGACAAACCGTACTTTATGTTGATATCCAATTGCTCGGAAGGCGAAAAACCAACGCTTCGCTCATAAAGCTTCGAATAAATCGTGAAAGCTTTTTCCCAGTCGCTATCTTGAACATAAATTTCACCAACAGCTTTCATCGCATGCAAGTCGTTCGGATTTTGGGCAAGTTTTTTTAATCCAGCGGCTAAAAGGGCTTGTTTCGACTTAGCTTTACGTCCGCCCTGATGTGTAACTTTTGAAATCAAAGCCAAAAGCCCGATAAAAATCAACACGATAAAACTCACCGCTAAAAAAATACTCACCATATCCATACGGAAATTGTCGGCAAACGAGCAAAATTTATTAGAATATTTTTGTTTGCAGCCTTTCCGAAAGTGTCAGCAATATCAGTCATCCTAATTTCGGGATGCATCTGCCCTTCACGACTTTCATTGTACCCAACCAAGTGAAGTAGAATTTTTTAACAATGGAAATATCAAACGCGATTTAAAAACGAAAAAAGCGGAAATTTCCGCTTTTCAGAAAATGCCGTCGGACAGGATCGAACTGTCGACACAAGGATTTTCAGTCCTTTGCTCTACCGACTGAGCTACAACGGCTTATTTCTCCAGTATACATAAAACAAAAAAAAAGTCAAGCCCTTTCGCAAGTTTTTTCATGAAAACAATTTCTGAAAAAGCTTTCAGAACATGATGGCAACCGAAAGGTTGCCTGTGAGTTGCACATTCGGTTAATGGCGACAATGGCAAATGGGAAGTTAGAGGATTTTTGGCAAGGTCGATTTCGTGAAAGTTTTTTTACAGAAACACTTGACAAATCGTTAGCAGCGATGTACTATCAAAATGCACACTTGTGTAAGGAGTCTCAAATGATTGAAATCAAAAATGTTTCAAAAGCTTACGGAAATTCAAAAGCCAAAGCTGTGGATGATATTTCCGTAACGGTTAATAACGGCGAAATTTTCGGTTTTCTGGGCCCGAACGGAGCAGGAAAAACTACAACGATAAAAATGATAACGGGGGTGCTGTATCCGAGTGCTGGGAGTATACGTGTTGAGGGAATCGATATTGCAAAAGATCCGATTGGTGCAAAACGAAAAATCGGTTACGTAACCGATAACCCAGAGATTTTTTCTCAACTAAAAGCTGCTGAGTACTTGAACTTTGTGGGCGATGTGTACGAAGTCCCGACTGCGGAACGACAGGAGCGGGTTGAGCGTTACGCGGAACTGTTCGGCATTAAAAATGCCTTAAACGGAAGCATTGGCAGTTTTTCGCACGGAATGAAACAAAAGCTTTTGGTAACTGCGAGTTTGCTTTCAGACCCTGCCGTTTGGATTTTGGATGAACCGATGGTAGGCTTAGACCCCAAGTCCGCCTTTCAACTCAAAGAGATAATGCACGAGCGAGCAAGAGCTGGAAAGGTTGTTTTCTTTTCGACGCACGTCATGGAAGTGGCGGAAAAACTTTGCAACAGGCTGGCAATCATCAACGCTGGCAAGATTATGTTCCAAGGCTCGCTGCAAAGTTTGCGTGAACAACGCGGCGAAGATGCTTCGTTGGAAAGATTGTTTTTGGAACTTGTTGACACGGAAGCTGATTCAGCAGGACATGATGCATCGTCTGCAACGACGAAATAGGCGGGCTGACACTCATGAAAGTTTTTTTTCACTTGCTTAAAATATATGTTTCTTCCGTTTTTAATTTTAAGAACTTAAGAATGCAAATTCAAAAACGGAAAATAAAAAATGGAGAAACTGTAACCAAAAACTCCACGTTAAAGATTATCGGCTTTGCAATTTTGTTTTTGGTGGTGATAGCGGAAGTATTGCTTTTGTTCGGGTTTTATGTGATTAGTTTGTACGGTTCCGCAAAAGCTGCAAACAATATGAAACTTTTGTTTGAACTTGCGACAGTAACCGTTTCACTTGTTACTTTTGTTTTCGGCTTTTTAGTTACCGCTTCGACGTATTACATCGGTGAAATCGAAGAACTTTTTTTGTCGATGCCGATTAAACCGCGGACGTTGTTTGCTACGAAGTTTACGGCAACCTACATCAACGGACTCATCACGTCGGCAATTTTTTTCGGTTTGGTAATGGCAATTTATGGAATCTTTGAAAGACCTAACGTGATGTTTTATTTTTGGGGGACTTTGTGTGCAATGCTGATTCCGCTGCCGATGATTGCAGTGGCTTATTTTGTTAATGTTTTACTCATGCGTTTTACACGTATCTTCAAAAACAAAAACCTTATCACAGCCATCGGTGCAGCTATAGGTATTTTCCTTTCGTTCGGTTTCAATTATTTAATTCAGTCAAGTACAAAACAAGGTGTCGACTTTGCAGCAATGACTGAGAGTATTGCATCGAAAACTGCACTTTTCGAAACATTCGGCTCTTTTTATCCGCCAGTGAAATTGGTGGGAGCACTTTTAGTAAATCCGCTGTCGCTGAAAGCTATCGTGAACTTTATTTTGCTTGCAGCTATTTCGATGGTGCTTCCTGCTGCGGTAATATTTTTTATGTCAAAGTTGTACGTGTCAAGTTTAGTCGGCTTCGGTGAAAAAAAAGTAAAGCGGCTTGCTGCAAAAGATGTGTCAACGTACATTAGTAAAAATATAAAATCGACAACTCCTCTTTTCTCTTATGTCAAGCGTGAATTTGTCATGATGAACCGCACACCGATATATTTGTTGAACGGACCTTTTATGATTATTCTGCTACCGATTGCATTGCTCATTCCAGCTTTTGCACAGGGACTGAGTCTTGAATCGATACCGCCTGTCGCACTTTACTTCATGAGCACGAGTGCAGGCGTTGTCGCTGTCGGTCTTGCCGCTGGTGTCTTGGGCTCAATGACAAATATCGCCGATACCGCTCTTTCGCGTGATGCTAAATTTATTCCTGTGTTAAAAAGTTTACCGATAGATGTAAAACTATTTATGTACGCAAAGCTTATTCACGCAATGATATTTGCCGTTGTGGCAATTGTTATGTGTGTCGGAATTGCAGCTTTTGTGTTCAAGTTTACGGTGCTGCACATAATTTTTGCATCGCTAGTTGCACTTGTTTTCTCGGCTCTCCTTAACCTTGTAGGATTATTTTTGGATACGGCAAAACCAAAACTACTATGGGACAATCCGATTGCAGCGATGAAGCAAAATATGAACGTTGCATTTATAATGCTATTTAACTTTATAATCATGGGACTTGCTGGGCTTGCATTATTTTTTGCACGCAACTCTTATACATGGCTTTTGCTTATTTACTTTGTGTTTATCCCTGGAGCAATTTTTGCCGTGCTATTGAAACCCTATGGAATATATGCAGAGAGAAAAATACACAACATAGAATTATAAACAAAGCAATTAAAATTACGGGAACCTTTTTGAGGTTCCCGTTGCCAAAATAAAAACTCCTAGAGGCGAGTTATTTTCACTCAGATATTAAAATCCATACAGTGGGAAATACTGCTCGCGAATAATTTTTTTCCAATTATAGTTTGCAACTATATTTTTGTTTGCACACAAAATTATTTCACGCATCGTTTCATTTTCTAAAACGTCTTCATTTTTTATTTTTAACATTTCGATAATTTTTACGATAAGATTTTCCAAAGCATCACTCATACCGTCCTTAGAAAATCGATTTTGCATATTACCGAAAGGCGACGAAGCTGAAAACAAAAATCCAGTTTTATTATTTTCAATTTTTTTCAAGCCGCCGATTGCATGTGCGATTGGAGTAGTTGCATACAGTTGTGCAATAAAATCTTCGAGTCCACAAGGCTCAAATAAACTCGGCAGCAAAATAAAGTCGGCGGCAGCGGTAACCATTCTGGAAATTCGTTTATCATAACCTTTGAAATAAATCACTTGACCGAAAAAACTTTCCGCAATTTTTTCGCATTGCATTTCATACTCAGGCGTACCTTGTCCCATAATTAAAAAGCGGCAGTTTGCATACTTTCGGCAAATGCGTTCAATAACCTGCAACAAAATATCTATACCCTTTTGATGAACAATTCGTCCGTGATACGCGAAATAAAAAAGGCGTTCATCGCTTTCCGTAAACGAACCGAAGCATTTAACATTTTGCGATAAACTATAATTCCCGCTCAGCGTTTCTTGCTCTTTGACTTTTAGCATTTGCAAAAAGAAATCTCTGCTTTGATACTTTCCTGCAAAATCACTTTGAAGCGGTGCATACGAAAACGGTAAAAACGAAACACTTGGCTGTGCTGGATTATAGCTATCGTAGTCAATACCGTTCGTTATCCCGATGATAGAAATTTTTTTATCAATGAGTGCTTGAGAAAAATTTTTTGAAAACGGCGATAGATTTGCATCATGCAATTCTTCCGCATACCAAGGCGAAACCGTTGTGAGCGTCGCATATTTTGCTGAAACCAAAAATGGCTCCACGCGATTTTTGCATAGCCCTTCAAGCAAAACTTGATTCGAAAGTCCAGTCATTTTTTTGGCATATTCTAAATTGCATAATTCCTGGCGATAATAGTCACCGGCATTATGAATTGTAACAAAAAATTTCGTCGCTTTAAAAAATAAAGCAAGCGACTCACAAGCATTTTTTGCAAATGCCGGCAACAAAGCCGTGTGTCCGTCATGGCAATGCACAACATCAGGCGCCTCATCGCTCGATAAAAATTCCGCATAATGAAGCACGCCCAACTGAAAACTAATATTCATTTCATCCGTGTCGGAATATGCTGTGCCTTTTTTTGTAGCATACGTTTTAGCCTCTTCTTCGGTGTAAGTGTAAATACTTTGCTTGCCAGAAAAAAATTCCGTGTCTACAAAGACAAAGTGAATGCCGTCACGCAATGTTTCAAAAAAATTTACGGCACAAGTTTTTTCGTTGACGATAATTTTTACTGTTTCAGTTTTTTTCGCATCAAGTTGCACAAACGAGTACTTCGGTAAAAACACCGTAACAACAATTCCTGCATCGCAAGAATTCTCAGCCAAAGCCTTAACTACATTTTTTAAACCGCCCGCTTCAGCAATCCCTGCATACTCTCTTGCGACAAGCCAAAGTTTTTTTCTCGTGCCGCATTGCAAACTACGGAGGTTTTGTTTATCGCCAGTAATTGTTTGCAACATTTTAGTTTTTAGACCTTGAGCATTTTTCAAATATACGCTTTTCGGTTTTGCTGTCTGCTCGGCGTAAAAGTACACAAGAAAACGGATAATGTGCGGCACAGAATTTTCATATGCAGGTTCTTGCACACAAAAAAGTGGCACTTCCATTGCAAGATTTTTTTTGCGAAGTGCTGTTGCAGGATTCACTGCGTTGAGGTCTGATGTTACACTTATTTGCACTGACACAAGTTGCGTTTCAGTTAATGAGTTTAATCTTAAAATAGTTTTGTATAATTCTGCGGTGCTTTCAATGATACTATCTGCACAATTTTCTGCGGAAGTTGCACCACGTAATGCAAAAAGCTTTTCCATAATGGATACACTATTTAAAACAAAAAGAATGTCAAGAGAAATAAGATGAGCTTTCACATCACGATTGAATATCATTTGCATTTCCGATAAAATGTTTTGATAAGTTGATTAAAGGAAAAGCTATGTATTTGATTCGATTGGATGATGCGTGTGAATACAGTATGCGTGAAAATTGGGAACGAGTACTTGCATTGTTGCGTGAGTTTTCGGTTACTTCACTTATCGGAATAATTCCGAATTGCAAGTCGGATGATTTCATTGGCGTTTTTGCCAAAGATGAACGCTTTTGGGAAAAGGCTCTTCAGTGGCAAAACGACGGAATGCTAATTGCTATGCACGGATTCGAGCACGTGTATGCAACAAACTCAGGCGGTATAAATCCAGTACAAAAGCGTTCCGAATTTGCGGCTCTTAGTTTGCAAAGCCAAAAAGAAAAAATTCGCAGTGCTTATGAAATTTTACAACAACGCGGAATTAAACCTTTTGCGTTTTTTGCACCGTCGCACACATTCGATAAAAATACGCTACGAGCATTAAAAGACGAAACTCCCATTCGAGTTATTTCCGATACAATCGCAAACGATATATATGAAGATGATGATTTTTATTTTTTGCCAGTACAATCTGGTCGTTGCAGAAAACTTCCGTTTCGTTTTACAACAGTTGCATTGCACCCAAATATAATGACGGAAAATGACTTTGAAGAATTGCACACATTTTTGAAAAATCACAGTCATGAATGTCTAAAAATAAATGAAAGCCTTGTTTTAAAAAAACGTCGAAAATCATTTTACGATAATGTTCTTTCGTTTTTATATTTTTCCAAAAGGTCGGTTACAGGAATCTTGCGAAAAAGATAATCGAGAAATCAGTTGATTTTTTTCACCAAATGATGTACCCTTGAGCGGAAATTATCATTGTGCGTTTGCCTTTGCAAGGTAAACCGCGAAGGAAATATATGGCTTTAAATTGTGGAATTGTCGGTTTACCGAATGTTGGAAAATCGACTATCTTTTCGGCTCTCACAAAAGCACCTGCCGAAGTTGCAAACTATCCTTTTTGTACAATCAATCCAAATGTAGGCATTGTTAATTTGCCAGATGCTCGATTGGACGCGTTATCTAATTTTTTTCAGCCGGAGCGAACAATTCCTGCAACGGTTGAGTTTGTCGATATTGCTGGGTTGGTGCGAGGTGCTTCACAAGGCGAAGGTTTGGGAAATCAGTTTTTGTCGCACATTCGTGAAGTCGCCGTTATCGCCCATGTTGTGCGATGCTTCGATGATGAAAATGTTGTTCACGTGGACAATACGGTTAATCCTGCACGCGACAGCGAAACCATCAATGTTGAGTTAGCACTTGCCGATATGGCAAGTCTTGAAAAATTAGCCGCTCGTGCCGACAAAGCAACACGCATGGGGAAAGATGCCCAAAAAGAAGCTGCGTATATGGTTAGTGCAATCGAAAAAATCAAGCCCCTTTTGAACGAAGGCAAACCTGCACGAATGGCAGATTTAACCGATGAAGAGCGTGCCATTATAAACGACTCGCACCTTTTGACAATGAAGCCACAAATCTATGTGTGCAATACCGATGAAAAAGGAATTGTTGGTGGCAACCAATACATCGATACAATGAAAAAAATTGCAGCATCGGAAAACTGCGGTGTTGTTGTGATTTGCGGCAAACTCGAAGCAGATTTAGCTGACCTTGAAACCGAAGCAGAACGACGTAGCTTTTTGGAGGAGCTTGGAATACAGGAATCGGGGCTTGCACTTTTGGCACAAAAAACTTACTCACTTTTGGGACTTCTAACTTTTTTTACTGCTGGCAAAGATGAGTGTCGAGCGTGGACTATTCACGCAGGCGATAAAGCACCAAAAGCTGCGGGCGTAATTCACACCGACTTTGAACGCGGATTTATCAAAGCGGAAGTGTATAGTTTCGAAGATTTCGAAAAATACGGAACCGAGCAAAAAATCAAAGAAGCTGGACGCTACCGCTTGGAAGGAAAAGAGTACGTCGTTCAAGACGGCGATATTATGTTCTTTAAGTTTAACGTTTAGCCGCAAATATTTTTGCGGCTAAACGTTTTGCTATTCAATTTTTTTGACGGTGAGTAAATTCGTTGTGCCAGTTTGACCGACTGGGATGCCTGATGTAATGACAACCAACTCACCTTCACTCACAAAGCCAGAAGCTTTTGCATCATCTTGCGAAAACCGAATCATATCGTCGGTGTCGCTGTAGTGCCGTGAAAGAACTGGCTGCACGCCCCAAAATAACGCTAAGCGATTATATACGGTTGCATCACCAGTGAGAGCAAGAATGTTCGCACGCGGCTTAAACCGTGCAATGTGCCGTGCTGTCAAGCCTGACGTTGTCGCCGTGATAATATTGCGTATTTTCAGCTGATCAGAAATACTGCACGCCGCATGTGCAATTTCGTTAGTGATGCTCGTGTCGTCGTTTTCATGCACCAACTGCGTCAACTTGCGATAGTCCATCGACTCTTCAGTCGTGGTTGCAATTTTTCGCATCATAGAAACAACCTCAACTGGATGTTCGCCCGCCGCCGTTTCCGCCGAAAGCATCACGCACGACGTTCCGTCCAAAATTGCGTTGGTTACGTCGGCGACTTCTGCACGCGTCGGACGAAGGTTATGCGTCATCGACTCAAGCATTTGCGTCGCAGTGATTACAGGCTTACTCAGAGAATTAGCCAAGTTGATAAGTTTTTTTTGTGCGAATGCTACAAGTGCTGGTTCAACTTCAACGCCCAAATCACCTCGTGCAACCATCAATCCGTCTGCAACGTCGATAATCTCGCGGGCATTATTTAAACCCTCCTGATTTTCGATTTTTGCAATTACCGCTTGTCGCCCATTTTCCGCTTGAATAATATTTTTTATTTGCAGAATATTTTCTTTATTTTGCGTAAACGAAGCCGCGACAAAGTCAACATTATGCTCAATAGCAAAATGCAAATCGGCAATATCCTTTTCGTTCATAAAAGGAATATTCATATAAATGCCCGGAATATTTACGCCTTTGTGGTCGCTTATAATTCCATCGGTTAACGAAACGCATTCAACGTCAGTGCTATTCGGAATATCAATAACCTCAAAATCCAAAAGTCCGTCATTCACCAAAATATGCGAACCCTTTTTTAAATCTTGTGTCAATCGCTTATATGAAATCGATGCAATTTCGCCCGTGCCTTCTACGCTTCGAGTGGTAAACGTAAATTCCTGCCCGACAATTATGGTTTCCTGTTTGTTCTTAAAACTGCCCACCCTAATTTTCGGTCCCTGCAAATCGGTGAGAATCGCAATCGGTAAATTAAGCTCCTTCCGCAATCGTTTAATGAGCTCAAACTTTTTGGCGTGTTCCTCATGAGTGCCGTGTGAAAAATTTATTCGGCACACATTCACACCCGCTTTGAATAAGTCCCGCAACACGTCTTCCGTGTCGGATGCAGGACCCAACGTTGCAACTATCTTTGTTTTCGGTAAAAAATTCATAAAATGCTTCTCTTATTTTTTTTCATTTGGCAATGTATTTAAAAGTCTATATTTTTCTGGAAGTCGTGCAGGCCGTCCCGTTTCCTTACTGACACAAGCCCAGCCAGTTTCAGCTTCGGCACAAAGGACACCATCTTGGTTATAGGCACTTTGTTTATAAACACCCGAAGCCACACCTTCTTTGATTGGTTCAACTTCGATGGTGAGAGTGTCGTTCAAAAACGCAGAATGCTTATACGAAATGTTTACCTTTGTAACATACAAATAATACCCTTCCGCAAGAAGCCCCTTATAATCAAAGCCAACCGCCTCCAAATATTTCATACGCGTATATTCAAAATAACTTAGATATACTGCATTGTTTACGTGTCCATACGAATCAAGTTCGTATGTTCGCACTTCAATTTCAAATTTTAATTTCATCGGATTTTTCTCCTTAAGCTTTTTGCGTTTTCGTTTTGCATGTGCATAACTTCCAAACGAGACATAATCGTGTCTGCAAGTTTTTGCTTTTTGTCCTCACCTTCCTGCAAGCTCGCAGCAATTTCTTCGCGAAATTTTTTGCAGTCAATCACTTCACTTGCTTGCAAAATAATCGTGTCCTTTTTCACAACATCAGCTGTCATATCACCACCAGTGCTAACTTCAAGGCAGTTCCCGTTAATCGAAAGCAGCAAAAGATAATCCGACGTTTTAATATAGCTGTCAATTTCACGAATAGCTTTTTTTGTTTCAGGCTTTCCAGGTCGGTACCGCGTCCCCGTCGGAAAAACAACAACCACGCGTCCATTCGCACGAAGCTCCTCCATCATACGCATCGAAGCAATGTTAATCGAACGAGCTTTTTTAGTTTCCAATTCGAGGATTTCAGGGTCAGTGATTGCTTGGAGCGAACGCCCAGGATACACGGTGATTCTGTCGTAAGCGGTATTCATCATCGAAATCATATCGTTTTCTTCGCTTAGTTTAATCCCTGCCATCGCGACAAGCCGCTTCGAAAGTTCCTCGCCTTTTTCACCTAGGCGTTTGAAAAGAAGCGTAATCAAAGGATAGTCAAAGTTGCTGTAATGCTCAGGCAGAATCAGGCATCTTTTTCCAGCTTTTACTTTTTCCAAAAGTGTAAACAAATGCTCACTTCCAATAACGCGCGAGTCCGGTTCTAGTAGCGGAGAGATAACGGCTTCCATCGTCGCTTGAAGCTCTGCATTGCCTTCTTGAAAAACAGTGTCGCTCGTTATTTCGTGTGCAGTATGGCGGAACTTTTGAAAAAGCTCCGCATGTTTCATAATCAAATCTTTTAACGTCATGCTGGCATTTTAAAATATTTATTGTTTTAAAACAAGCCGTCAAAGTAAGCTCGGTTGGCAAGGTAGTCGGCTTTTGCAACCGTTAAACTTGCAAGAGTGTAATTGTTGCCAGAAAGCACAACCGTTTTTTTGTCAAAATTAACTGCCTGCGTTTGAGTGTCATAAATAAACGCCGTTACTGTGAAACGACTTGCATTGCCAGTTATTTTTACCGTGTCAAACAAAACAACTCTCTCATTTGTTGAAAGTACAAAAAACTTCACAAGCTCTTCTTGCGACATATCCGCTTTTTTTTCAAAATTGCTAACCGTGAGAAGTGCGGCATCGCCCAAAAGATACGCATTTTCGGCAAGGGCTTGCCACTGACTATCAAGCTTCACTTTTAGCGTCCCGATTTTTTTCACATCTGATTTTGCATTTTTATCAAGAGCTGCAAGTGCCTTTTTTTCAACTTCAAACGGAAGCCCAAAATTAAAAAAATCGCCCTCTGATGTGGTAATGCGTCCGATTCTTTCAAGCTGCAAAAGAACAGCGTTTTTGTCGCCGAGAATTTTCTCGATGCCGAAAAGTGGCACAAACGATGCGGTTTTCACTTCGACGTTTCCGCCCAAATTTTGCGAACTTACTTTTTGCGAGCCGTAAAAAACCGCTCCGTCGTCTTTTGCACGCCTGCCTTGAGCCGAAATTCGCCAGCTATAAAGCGACGGCAAAATTTGCATAAGATAGTTTACCGCTTCAACGTCAGCTTTGTTGCCCATTGCGACTTTTGTGAGAACATTTTCGCCGATTAGCTCCATCGCACCGTTTTCAGTTGAAACTGTAAACAGAACCGACACGCGTCGGTTTGCACTCGGCGTATACAAAACCGCCCCGTAAGTATTTGCATCATAGTACAAAAAACCAACGTGCGTTTCTTCGAGAAAAGTGTTATCTTTGTAAATAACGTAATCGCCTGAAATCGTTTGCACCGCAAAAGCTGCAAAGCAACACATACTTAACAAAGCCGCCAGCAAAAACTTTTTCATATTATTCTCCCGTCATAATACACTTGCATTGATATAACAAAACCAATCGAGCAAGGTTAACTTTAAGTTCGCATGAAAGCAATGCACCGATTGCTAATGCTATTCTGACAAGTTCGCGGGAGTTTTTCCCGCAATAACTTCCGTAAATCGAGGCACAGGTAAGCCCGCGAACGGCTAATGTACACCGCTTCGCGGTACGGTTGAGCATTTACCCAAATACCGCAAGTGCAATCTTCATCGTCTGCCGTGAAGCTTCATCCGACTTCAAGCACTAGCTATAATCAATCGATGTTAAAATCGTGTTCAACTTGCTTATAGGCTCTTCGTACTCGCGGAAAGTAAATCCAACGTGATAACCTTTGTCCGAAACGAGTGTGATAGTTTTACCAATGCAATTATTTACCGAAGTTCCCTTGACATACGGAAAGTACTTACTCTTGTGTATCGTCAAGTGATAATCCGCTCCGTCGTACCGAACACTCGCAAGATGTGCAGGAAATTTCACCAAAAAGATGATAAAATCATCGCCCTTTCCGCCTCCGACTGAAAGCTGACTTCCAGGCTTCATCACGTGAATGTTGCGTTTTCCGATTGAGCGATTTTGGTTAAAAACGTAAATTTCAGTCATACCCGACAAATTGCGGTTAACCCGAATGCGTTGCTCCGTGTACTGCGAATGCGGTGAGTAATCGCCCGAGCTTTTATTCAACAAAGCTGAGCGCTCGCGGGCTTCTGCTCGACGCTGTTCTTCAAGTTGTTTTGCATAATCGTTTGAAGCCCGCTGCGTTTCCTGCTGAGTCCCAGAACTTGCCGCACCAAATGCGTTTAGGCTTTCGTGTCCCGTCGAATTTCCAATGGCTCGCGACATAGAAGATGATGCCCGTCCACGCAAAAACAAAAAGAGCAACAGTAGCAAAAAGAGCAACAGTATGGCGAAGATTATCAACGCAATACGGAATTTGCCACTATCGTAAAAGTCCTCAAACCAAGTAGGCTTCACAGAAAGCGGCAATGTTGCAACCTGAGGCAAAACAGACTTGTTGTCGGCGAAGTTTAGTCGCAATTCCGTGTCGTAGTTGCCTTTCGGAAAAGCTTCTTTCGGAAGTCGCAACTTGGCAGCAATATCCGCCGTTTCACCAGGCTGAATCGCAACCGCTCCGTTAGTTACGGGTATCGTTGTCGACTGCAGTCCGTTCGAAAGCGAAACGCTTTCAAGGTTAAGCTCGACAACTTCATCGCTCACGTTAGAAATTTGCAGCGATAAAGGCAAATCAGTCCCGACCGCTTCCAAAGCTGACGGAAATTTAACTCGCGGCAGCTTCAAGTTATCATCGTTCAATGTCAAGCCCTCGTTCGGGTTATTACTCAAGCCACTCGGCGTAACGCCCAAGCTACCTGTTACATTGCCAGAAATATCGGTGTAGCCGTCTGTTCCCGAAGCTCCAGTTCCGCCTGCATTTGCAGCATTTTCGTTAGACGTTGCTGACCAACCAGTTGTGTCGGTTTTGCTTCGTTCGTTTGAAGCATTCTCAGAGCCAGTTTGCCCACTTGTGTTACCAGAAGCCGCACCGCTCGCTCCACTTGAGCCTGAACCAGTGCCTCCGACTGGAGCCCCATTCGTCCCGCCTGTGCCTGAGCCAGTGCCAACATTACTAACTGACGTGCTTCCAGAAGCACCGCCACCGTTGCCAGTCGAGCCTGTACCATGCCCCGAACTGCCAGTTGCACCTGAGCCACTTGAAGTGGTGCCTGAACTTGTCGAACCTGCGTTACCTGAGCCACTTGAAGTGGTGCCTGAAGTTGTCGAACCTGCGTTACCTGAGCCACTTGAAGCGGTGCCTGAACCTGTCGAACCTGAGCTACCTGAAACTCCGCCTGCCGTGCCAGCAATGTCGGAAATCACGTCCCCGTCAATATTCCGAATAATTACGTTATCTGGAAACGGCAACTTTACAAAATACACTTTCCAGTTTTCACCGCGAATATCACTTGCAATTCGCGAAATTTTATTTTTCAGTTGCTCTGGTGTGTACGAAGCGTAAGGGCTATTTTTCGGAGGATTAAAAATACCGTCAGAAATAATAACCAAAATTTTTTCCTTATTACCAGTTTTTAAGTTTTGCGTAAAATCCTTCGCATAATCAAAGGCAGCCAACAAATCGGAATTTTGCCCCAACTGGTACAACAACATAAACCGCGAAACGATTTTTGAGAGGTCTGACGCATCCGTAATCTTTTGTGATATTTCATGCCGAGGCTTTGCACTAAACGAAATCAAGTGAAACACGTCCCCCTCTCGAATAAACTTCGAGTTAATTTCGGTTAAAACTCGCTTATTGATATCATCATAATACGGCAAAATCGTTCCTGACGTGTCCATCATAACGACAATTTCCGCCTGCTCTTGTCGAACCTGTGCATATATCGGCAACACAAAAAACAAGCAACAGGCAACAAACCAAGTATACAATCGTTTCATACGGTAAATCCCTTTATTTATGAGCATCACTATGGTATGCTGATTTCCAAAACCTTATATTTTTTATTTTCTTCCATAATACGGACATCGAAAGTTTCATCCTTCTTTTTGTTGAGTAACGCATGTCCTAGCGGTGAAAGATACGAAATAATCCCGTTTGCAGGGTCAGATTCCCACGGGCCTAAAATCGTGTACGTTTCCGTTGTGTTATCGGTTACATTCTGAACGCTAACCTTTGTTCCAAAACCAACCTTTTTAGTACTGGCACTCAGCGGGTCAAAAACTTCCGCACGCTCAATATCCGCCTGAAGCCGCGAACTCAAATTGCTCAATTTCGCCTGCTCTTCGCGTGCAGCCTTGTATTCCGCATTTTCACGCAAGTCGCCAAGCGAAAGGGCATATCCCAAGTCCTTTTGGTTTTGCGGGATTTTCACTTCGATAATATTCTGCAATTCCTTTTTCTTTTCTTCCAGCTTGGCGGCAGTAACAACCAAGCCCAAAGCGGTAACCTCTTTTTCCCCTGAATCCACAAAGACAAAGCCAGGGAATTTCTTTTGGATGAGTGCCTTGAACTGCGATTTTAACGCCGAGTCTAAACCTTTCACATCGTCAATCAACATATAAAGTCGCGAAACCGTCGCTTCATCGGAGCTTTCCACAAATGCTTCCAAAACCTTGCCTTTTTCAAACAGCAAGTCGGTAATTTGCTTTATAGTGCGACGGTTTTCCGTCGTGTTTTGCTTGTTATCAATTTCGCGGTAGCACAACGATAAAATATTTATCAACGCGATAAGCTGCTTTTCATATTCAACGCCAGCTTCCTTAAACCAGTCCGCATCGCCTGAATTTTTGAAAAACCAAATAACCGCATCACGGAAAACGCCAGGGTTTTCAAAACAAGTCCGCACAAATTCCTGCAATTTCGCAGTGTAGCCATCTTCAATCAACGCATCGATTATATCCTGCAACAGCACGCTTGGGAAAAGCTTAATATATTCGTCAGCCCAATCCGTCACAAGCATTCGGATATTTTTCAAAAATGTTGCTTTCAAATCTTTGTCTTTTATATCCGAATATATTTGCACTGTATCATCAATTTGACTATAAAGCTCAGCAAAACCAATTTGCTTTGCTGGTGCAATATGCGGAATTTTCACCGATATTGAATTGACAAGCATCTGCGAAGCCACAACCTGCTCATTAATCTGTGACGGAGCACGCAAAAACCCATCAAAGTAATTGAACATTTCGTAAAATACTTCGTCGTTTACGTCAGCCTTTTCGATAAAAGTATTCAAAATCTCAATGCGAGCAAAAAAGTTCTTTTGAGCTTTAAACTCATTGAAAAGTTTTTCCTCAATTGAAGCTGGTCTTTCGCGAACGGTGAATAAATCCACATCATCTGGATTGATACCAAAGCCTGAATTTTCCTTGAGTATTTTCCTCGCTTTTGTGTTCCAGCTAGTCCATTCACCTGGTGTCAAAAGAGACGGAACCAATTCCTGCTTAACTTTTTTCATCGAGCAGTTATTGCCGAAGCTTTTGATAACGGTTTTCAATGCCCACTCGGCATCATCTTTCACCTTTGCACTGAGTACGTCTTTTTGCTTTGTCGCTTTCAACACCCAAATATGCTCAGGCGAAAGCATTTGCAACGATGTCAAAGCCATCTTTAAGCTCATTTCGTGTCCGCGTCGTTTTGCAAAGTCGATTTTCAGCATTTCGTTTTCCAAGCTAGCAATACGCCCGACGCCCCATGTTTTATGGAAGACAAAGCAACCAGTATCGAAAGCAATATGCTTTTCAAACTCGTCAATTGCCTCGAACACAGGTCTCCAATTTTGATTTAAGTTAGACACTCCGATGTACTCTTGCAAGTGACTATGGTCGGCATATTTTTTACTGTACGCCTGCACAATTTCAGCACGAGCCTTCGGATTCTCACTGTCGTAATGCAACATCAGCTTCAAAATATCGATTGCAACATCCCAGTTTTCTGCTTGTGCATAATACTGGTACAAATCGTACATCAAAAACGGCTTTTTCGCATCGCTTGAAACAGCTGCAACTTTATCTTGCGTGCGGTAAAAAAACTCGATTTCGTCCGGAATAAGCTGCACCAGCTTCGACCAAATTTCCTTGACACTACTGAGCTTTTTAATACCGATAAAGCGATAAATCGACTTTTTGTAGTACTCGACGGCTTTTTCTTTATCGCCGAGAGCTTCCGCACGCTCTGCAATTTTTTTTGGCGACTCTGGGTCATTATAGTCAATCTTTGTCAAACGTTCCAAAACATTAAAGTACTTTTCTTCGTCGGTCTTTTCGTAAAGATCTTTCAATGTCTGCAAAGCAAACTTGGACTCGCCAAACTGTAACACCTGCTTACACAAATGCTCCACGATTTGCAATCGCTTATTTTCATTGAAAATGCTAATCAATCCGCGAATATTTGAATCATCGAGATTTTGATGCATGAGCGACGTAATACTCAAAATATACAGCGATATAATACTGTTTTTTGAACCAGAAAGTTTATCGGCACAAATTTTTTCGATTTTGTCGAGTATATTTTCTTTTTTTGCCGCTGCAATGATTGCATCCAGTTCATTGAAGTTCGCAGCCGAATAATTCCCGATTGCAGCCCGCGTCCATGTTTCTTCATTCAACTTATCGATAAGAGTTTTTTCAACACTTTCAGCCATTTGTATCTCCTATTCCTTTTGTGGACAAAGTCCACGAGTTTAATTTCATAATAATGAGGCAAAACCTTCAAGCTGGATTTAATTCACCAACGCCCGATAAATACCGTCATCCAATATTCTAATTTTGAGCAAAAGCTCATCAATTTTCGCCTGATCAATCGGTGGCAAACTGTATTTGTCAATCAACCAGAGGTACGAATTGATTAAACGCGGCAAAAGCAGCTTTTTTTCGCTTTCAGGCACTTGCCGAATTTCGTTTTCAAGCCAAAATACCCGTTGCTTCAAATGCCCCAACTCCACAGGCTTTAACTCTCGCTTTAAGCTCAAAACGCGAGTTATGTATCCGTATACAGGCAGCCATTCCATCAATTCTTTTCCGACAAAGCCCTTCGCGTTTACCATTTCGATTAAGCCCAAAATAAGGTGCGATTCTAAAAACTCTGGGTCAATGTCCCCTGCATTTTCAAAAAAAGCTTCCCGAAAAAAAACTTTTGCGGTGCGACTTTCACCATAAAGCTCGTAGGCATCTGCAAGTTCCGCTAAAATCTTCGAGTTTGAGCTATCCACGGAAAATGCGGCACGCAAAAACTCAACTGCCTGCTCGTAGTTGCCCAACGCCTTAAAACAAAGCCCAATCCGCCTGCAAAGTTGTGGATTCGTTGCCGCAGCCTCTGGCGAATACAGCTTCGCATAAAAGCCAAGTGCAGTCCGAAAAGTCAAACTCCGAAACGTATAAATAAAAGGCTCAATCAAATCTGAGCCGTCTTTTTGCATATACTCCAAAAAGGGCTTCCAGTTGTTGAGAAAATACTCGCCCGCTTCAAAGTAATCATAAATCGACTTCGCCTCTTCAAAACGGTTTCCCCAAAACGCAACACATTTACTTACATACTTCAAGTCTTCATTACCGAGGTCTTGCGTCAGCTGCTTTTCAACGGCAGCTTGCCCAGAAGCAAAGTCGCCATTGCGGAATAAACCTAAAGCCTCATCTAAAGCATCTCCCACAAGCCTAGTACCGATCATCACCTTAGATTATACTCAAAATAAAATTAAAAGTCAATCAATACATAAAATAAAAAAGCTGATATAATATAGAACTTATATTTTAAAGTCAAGCCTATATCAAGTACATAAAAAATTTTGCTACGAAGAAAATGTGTGCCAAAAGCTATAAACCATTTTCGGTAAAAGCAAAATCATTGCCGGTGAAAAAATCCTAAAAACACACGTGGGCTTTTCCGTGTCTTGCAAAACTATTCGCGATTGTTTATAATGGGCTGATTATCCGAAAATATTATCCCAAAAAGGAAGCAAAATGAAAAAGATTATTTTAACGGGAGACCGTCCGACGGGGAAACTCCACATCGGGCATTATGTAGGCTCGCTAAAAAACCGCGTGGCACTGCAAGATTCGGGCAACTATGACGAAATCTACATTATGATTGCCGACGCCCAAGCTATAACCGACAATGCCGACAACATCGGTAAAATTCAAACCAACCTAATCGAAGTTGCCCTCGACTATCTAGCGTGCGGGATTGACCCCGAAAAATCCACTATTTTAGTGCAAACCCACGTGCCACAGCTGTGCGAGCTTTCGTTTTACTATATGAACCTCGTAACCCTTGCACGCCTCGAGCGAAATCCGACAGTCAAGGCGGAAATTCAAATGCGAGGCTTTCAAAACACTTTGCCTGTCGGTTTTTTAACCTATCCGATAAGTCAGGCTGCCGACATAACGGCTTTTAAGGCGACGACTATTCCAGTCGGTGAAGACCAACTTCCGATGATAGAGCAAACCCGCGAAATCGTTCGCTCGTTCAACACTCTTTACGGCGAAACCCTCGTTGAACCGAAAGAGCTCCTTTCGAGCAACAAAGCTTGCGGGCGGCTTCCTGGCACGGACGGAAAAGCAAAGATGAGTAAGTCGCTCGGAAACTGCATTTACATTTCCGACAGTGCCGACGACATCAAGAAAAAAGTGATGGGTATGTTTACCGACCCGAATCACCTGCGCGTTGAAGACCCTGGACAAGTTGACGGAAATCCAGTGTTCACCTACCTTGACGCTTTTGCAAAACCTGAGCATTTCGCCGAATTTTGGAGCGAGTATTCTTCGCTTGATGAAGTGAAAGCCCATTATAAAAAAGGCGGTTTAGGCGACGTGAAAATCAAAAAATTCCTAAATAGCGTTTTGCAAGCGGAACTTTCACCGATACGTTCGAGGCGCGAAGCCCTGCAAAAAGACATTCCGCAAGTCTACGATATCCTGAAAGCTGGAACGGAAAAAGCCCGCAAAAAAGCGGCTGAAACTTTGGCACAAGTCCGCGATGCAATGGGAATAAATTACTTTCGTGCAGCAAAATAACCCAGTGCGTTAATCAATTTTTGCTTTGAAGCCACTTTGGATATTCATTCACCGAAAGTGCAACCGACGGGACGCATTAAAATCCTTGCAGGATTTTAATGCGTCCATCCTGTGAAAAAGCTTTTTAGGAATACGCAAAATGCGTCGACTGAACTTCGCGGTATTCGGTTATTGCTTTATATAAAAGTAGGTATGAATGCGACGGGTTCCGTCGCATTCATACCAGTGGCAAACTCAAAAAACGCAAGAAAGCTCGGCCGTTTCACAAGTGCAAAATTTGACCTTTGCGATTTGCCTTGAAGTAAAGTTGATTTTTTGATAAACTTAGCAGTTGCTATGAAAATTATTTTTACTGGTGGCGGAACAGCTGGTCACATTTTTCCGGGACTTGCTGTCATTGAGCAGTTGCAAAAGATGCAAACCGACGGAAGCAAAATTGAATTCGGCTGGATTGGTGCAAATAAGGCGAATGAGCGGAGCATTGTCGAAACACGTGGCGTGCCGTTTTATCATATCCCGACAGGAAAATTGCGGCGGTATTTTAGCTTACGCAATGCAATCGATTTTTTCAAAGTTATCGGCGGCATTATAAAATCGATATGGCTACTTTTAAAATTAAAGCCCGATATGATTTTTTCAAAAGGCGGTTTTGTTGCTGTGCCGCCTTGCGTTGCTGCAAAATTTTTGCGTATCCCTGTTGTCATTCACGAGTCGGATTTTTCGCCTGGGCTGACAACAAAGATAACGTCAAAGTTTGCCGCAAAAATTTTCGTTTCATACCGCGACACAATTACGATGTTTAGTGCAAACTTGCAATCACGATGCATATATGCGGGCAATCCTGTTCGCGAAATATTTTACACGGCTTCCGCCGAAGAAGGAAAACGCATACTTAATTTTAAAGTTGACGCTGAAAACGCAGACAAAAAAATTTTACTTGTTATCGGCGGAAGCCTTGGTGCAAAACAAATTAACGACTTAGTGCAGAAAAATATTGTTGCCTTGTGCGAAAATTTTTTTGTTGTTCATCAACTCGGTGCGGTTAACTTTTCGCAGCATGCCGAAATTGAAACCGCACTTGAACAAAAAGCACCAAAGCTGTATGCGTGCTACAAAGCGTTCGATTTTATAGGTGCGGAAATGCCTTACATTTTGGCGGCAGCTGACATCGTAGTGTCGCGTGCGGGAGCAAACTCGCTTTGGGAAATTATTTCGCGAAACAAACCCTGCGTTTTAATTCCGCTCAGCACGGGAAGCTCAAGAGGCGACCAAGCGGAAAACGCGGCATTCTTTGAAAAAGCAAACTGTGCGGCTGTGCTTGACGGCGAAAATGCAAGTGCAGAAAACTTTTTAAAAACTGTTCTTGAAATTTCCAACAATGAAATAAAACGCCAAGAAATGATTGTCGCAACTAAAAATATCTTGCCTGAACCAGCTGCACAAAAAATTGCAGAAGCTATTTTTAATTTATGCAAAGGAGCAAACAATGTTTAATATAAATATTCTGGACATTATTTTTATTGCACTTGCGGCGTTTGTCATTATACATGCAACCGTGCGCGGATTTTTGGATCAAGTTTTTTCAACGGCTAGTTTAGTCGGCTCGTTTATCGTTGCGATTTTATTTTATAAACCTGCAGCATCTTTTTTGCGACAATTTATTAATTTCGATGTGTTCCAATCGATTATTGCATTTCTCATTTTATTTTTGCTCACATACACACTTATCAAAGTGATACAAATTTTTGTTTCACATATTTTAGATAACGCAACAATCTCTAGCTTCGATCATGCACTAGGATTTTTTTTAGGCGTGCTAAAAGCTGCGGTAATTATTTTCATTGTGATTTTTATTTTGGGTAAATTGAATATTGCA
The DNA here is from genome assembly GCA_937890985.1 of uncultured Treponema sp. Lineage (GTDB taxonomy): Bacteria > Spirochaetota > Spirochaetia > Treponematales > Treponemataceae > Treponema_B. Next base: position 38,021 of record CALAEM010000044.1, read on the forward strand.
CCTTTGACAAATTTTTTGAAAGGCAGTGTTGTTGCCCGCTTTGTGATTAGCTTCACAAAAAATTTTATATAATCGGTTATTTAAATGTTTGAAAATATTATCAATCAAAATGCAGTGCAGAATATTTTAACTGATGTAAATAATCACACTGTGCCGAACTCCATTTTATTTTCTGGACCAGAAAATTCTGCAAAGATGACAACAGCACTCGAACTTGCACGTGTGCTATCTTGTAAAGAGACTGGCACTTGGACATGTAGTTGCGAATCGTGTGCCACAATGCGGACGATGAGTAATGTGGACGTTTTGATTTTAGGCTCCCGCGATTTAACTGGAGAAATTAAAGCAAGTGCGGAAACTTTTTTGAAAATCCAAAGTGCTGGTGCTCATTTTCTTTTTTCGCGTGCAGTAAAAAAATTGTTGCTGCGATTTGATCCGCGTCTTTGGGATGCAGACGAAAGTCGCTTTATAAAAGCAAGTCCGCTTGTGTATGACACGAGACAGCTTTTAAATGATTTATCTAAAGCGACTGAAAGCAACACGCCCGAAAAACTTGTACAGATTGTCGAAAAAATTATCGAGCTTGTCGACAAAATCCAATCGAATATATATGAAACGATACCAGTGAATCAAGTGCGAAAAGCAACGTCGTGGATTCGGCTTGCTCCTTCTGGAAAGTTTAAATTTCTAATTGTCGAGAATGCAGAGAAAATGCAAGAGTCGGCTCGTGCAGCCTTTCTAAAAATTTTGGAAGAACCGCCACAATATGCGTTTTTTATTTTAACGACCACGAAGCAGGCAGCAATTATGCGGACTATCCTTTCGCGCGTACGGCGGTACAAATTTTTGCAACGTGATGCTGAAACAGAACGACAAATTGTTTCGCGCGTTTTTCATACCGACATTGTAGATGATGTCGCACAGGGACATATTCTCAACTATTATTTTCAAAAATTTTTACCCGCAGAATTTGTGCAAATCAAAACCGCTGCACTCGATTTTTGGCATTGTGTATTTGGAAATTATGCTCAACTGAATTTTACGAAATTGCGTGCGGTGAAAATTTTTATGACGCAACAAATATGCAGTGGCGTAAAGACAAATGCTCAGATTATAAATTCACTTGACAAGGGAAAAAATCCTGCGGTGTTCAAAATTTTACTTGAGCAAATTGTTGCAGTGTTGCAAAATACTTTGAGCATGGAATATGATTTTACAGCTCGCGATATTCAAGAGATTCGTGACGCAGCGGAAGCAATTACCAAGTGGAAAAGTGCAAACGGCATTTATAATATTTCTGAGCTTGCGATTTTGGAAAGCATCGCAATGGAGATTGCAAAATAAAAATGCGTGAATTTATTTTAAGTGCGATGCGACGTGCAAATAGAATGAACGAAGAACAACTGCGTTCACTGCTATATTCATTCGGCGAAGAATATTCTCTTTTTGTGGCAATGATGGAATCGCTTGATGACGGTTTAATTTTGCTGGACAAAAATAATTTTATCGTAAAGGCAAATCGTGCCGCCGAGCGAATTTTAGGAACTAGACTTACAGACATTCAGGAAATTAAGTTGTGGGATTGCATCGACTGTCAAAAAATTTCCGAGTTTATACAGCGTGTGATAAAAAATGAAGAAACAAAAAAAAATGAAACTTTTGTTTTAAATTCTACGAGCGTGGATATTAAGTATGTTGAAGTTTCGATTTTGCCGCTAGTCTTCGAAAAAAAAATTATCGGTACGATTGTTGTGTTGAAAGACGTTACAAAAGAAAAACACTCGGAGATAAAACGCCGACGTTTAGAAAGTCTCGCGAGTTTAACAAACGCTGCAGCGAGCATTGCACACGAAATTAAAAACCCGCTTGGTGCGATGAGTATTCACATGCAGTTGTTGGCAAAAAAACTTAACACGCTACAACTGCAAGATGAGATGCACGAAAAAGTTTTTAAGCACATAGATGTGATTAAAGAGGAGCTTGAAAACTTAAATAAAACTGTTGTCGATTTTTTGTTTGCTGTGCGTCCGATTAAATTTGCATTTGACAATATTGACGTGAATGGGCTTTTGAAAAATATAATTCAACTGTATGAGCCTGAATTAACAAAAGCACACATCGAAACATTTGTGTCAACAGATGAAAGTTTGACGAACATTTGGGGCGACGAAAGATTTTTGCGACAGGCTTTCACAAATGTGATTACCAATGCAAAACACGCGATGCCTGAAGGCGGAAAACTTTTTGTGTCAACTTACGAAAAAGATAATTTTGTTTTTATAAAATTTGAAGACACAGGCACAGGCATTTCCGAAGAGAACCTCCATAAAATTTTTGAACCGTACTTTACGACAAAGGCAACTGGAACTGGACTTGGCTTGCCGTTAGCCTACAAAGTGATTAAAGAGCACGGTGGCGATATTTTTGTCAACTCAAAAAAAGGCGAAGGCACAGCTTTTATTTTTAGCCTGCCGATTTTGCGAAACAACGAAAGACTTTTACTTGAGCCGCCAGACGCAAAGTCTGCCGACTAGGCTTTCCCGTATAATCGCACAGAACCAGCCAAGATAACTTCCCTCAAAAAAAGCGGCGGGAAAATTCCGCCGCAGTTACGTAACTATAACACACTACTCAATGTGCCACTGATTATTCGCCGTCAAAAGAGTCCTCATCATCATCGACTTGAGACTCACGCTCAGCTTGCTGAGCCAAAAGCTCTTCCTCACGACGCTTTTCAATAATCTTTTGCACCTGCTCATCAAGGTCTTTAGCATTTTTATCGAAAAGCTTAACTCCATGATAGCGCTTCATACCTGTACCGGCAGGAATCAAATGCCCAATGATAACGTTTTCCTTCAAGCCGTGCAAACAGTCCGTCGCTCCCGCAATAGCCGCATTGGTCAAAACCTTCGTCGTTTCCTGGAATGAAGCTGCCGAAATAAACGAATCAGTGTTCAAAGCAGCTTTAGTAATTCCCTGGAACAAAGGCTTACCGACAGCGGGATGACCGCCCTCGCGAGTAACACGCTCGTTTTCCGCATGGAAAGCGTACTTATCGACTTGTTGCCCAAAGATAAACTTCGTATCACCAACCGAAATAACTTCAATCTTTCGAAGCATCTGGCGGATAATAATCCCGATGTGCTTGTCGTTAATCGTAACGCCCTGCTCCTGATACACAGCCTTGATTTCTTGCATCAAATATTCTTGCAAGGCATTTTCACCAAGAATTTCAAGAATATCATGCGGGTCATAGCTTCCGTCGCACAAAGGCTCCCCAGCTTTAACCATATCACCATCTCGCACCAAAAGACGAGCGTTAATCGGTAACAAGTGCTTAAACTCTTTTCCGTAAATGTCACGCACTACAATCGTTCGCTTACTCTTCAACAAGCCTTTCTTAATCGTAATCGCTCCAGAGATTTTAGACAAAACGCTGGGTTTAGCTGGTCGACGAGCTTCCAAAAGCTCGGAAACACGAGTCAAACCACCCGTAATATCGCTGGTTTTTGCCGCACTCTTCGGAATTTTTGCAATCATTTCACCAGCTTTGATGTGCTGACCGTCTTCAACCAAAAGCAAAGCTCCACTCGGCAAAAAGTACGAGTCGTCAGATATCGGGTTACCAGATTCGTCAGAAATATAAACACGTGGCTGCCTCTTTTCCAACTGCAAATCACTAATGCGTTTTTCAACAACACCAGTTTCCTCGTCAATCTCCTCAACAAGCGTCGAACCACTGATAATATCGTCAAAGCGGACATAGCCTTCCTGCTCGGACAAAATCGGGTCGGCAAACGGGTCAAACTCGGCAATCGCTTTCCCTGCTGGTACATACTCGTTCAGTTTTAACGTAACGGTTGAGCCTTCCTTTATTTCGCAAGTGTGATTCGTCGTAACAAGCATAAGTTTCCCGCCATGAATCATCGCAAAGGCATTGACGGAACTCTTCAACGTCGAACCGTCCGCTTTTTTTATCAATGCGGTATCATTAATCACTGGTGCATTTTCACTCACCAATACTTTATCGCCTTTTTCGACGGCAAACTCTTGCAACACCTTTGTAAACGTAAGCTCGCCCTTTCGAGTGAAAAGCAAGTTGCCATTGTCCAGCACTGTATTACGCCCTGTCAATTCCGTCGGGATAATCGCGTAGTTATCAAACCTGAGTTCATGCTCTTCTGCACTCTTTGAAGCCGTTCCACCGACGTGGAATGTACGCATCGTCAACTGCGTACCAGGCTGACCGATAGACTGTGCGGCGATAATACCAACCGTTTCGCCAATTTGCACGATTCGGTTTCTCGCCAAGTCGCGTCCGTAGCACTTGACACAAACTCCATGCTTGGACTCGCACGTCAACACCGTTCTAATTTTCACCTTTTCGATACCAGCATCTTCAATTTCCTTCGCAATCTCATCGGTGATATATTCATTCACATCGATAATTAACTCATGCGTAATCGGATGAAGCACTCGCTCCAAAGTATATTTTCCGCAAATTCGTTCTGCAAGCGACTCAACAATTTCATCGCCGTTTTTAATCGCCTGATATTCGATACCGTTAATCGTTCCGCAATCGTCTTCTGTAACAACAACGTCTTGAGCAATATCGACAAGTCGGCGAGTTAAGTAACCAGCCTCAGCGGTTTTCAATGCGGTATCGGTCAAACCTTTTCGAGCACCGTTCGCCGACAAGAAAAATTCGATAACGGTTAAGCCTTCCTTAAAGTTCGAGCGAATCGGCAACTCAATAATCTCGCCGTTAGGCTTCGCCATAAGGCCTCGCATTCCCGCAAGCTGGCTAATCTGCGTTCTATTACCTCGTGCACCAGAAATCGACATCATGTAAATATTGTTAAAGCCTTCGCGATCGGCTTCCAAGCTCTTGATAACTTCATTGGTTAAATCATCGTTTGCCTTCGACCAAACTTCAACTACGCGGTTATATCGCTCATCCTGTGTGATGTGTCCGCTTCGATGCTGGTTGTAAATCGACAAAATTTCCTTGTTGGCTTCTTCCAACAAAGTAGCCTTTGCAGGTGGCACGATGATGTCTTCCATACTGATTGTCGAGCCGAAGAATGTCGCATAGCGGAATCCAGTATCTTTGAGGATATCCAGCAAGCGAACTGTCATCCATGAGCCGTGCTTTTTGAAGCATTTTTCAATCAAGCGGCGGATGGACTTATCGTCCAGAGTTTCATTCACAAAGTCAATTTCATCCGGCAGTAAATCGTTAAATGCAATCCGCCCTGCCGTTGTGCGGATATATGAATCATTCAGCTTAAAGTCAATTTGTTGTTGCCAGTCAATCGAACCTTTGTCCGCCGCCAGAAGCACATCGTTTGTGCTGTAATATCGTTTTACTGGCTCGCCTTCTTTAAGCACTCGTGGCTTTGTCAAGGTGTACAAGCCCAAAACCATATCTTTTGTCGGATAGGCAATCGTTTTGCCGTTCGCAGGGTCAAGCAGGTTGCGTGCCGAAAGCATCAAATCCCAGCATTCCATCTTTGCAGCGTTGGTAAGTGGCACGTGCACCGGCATTTGGTCGCCATCGAAGTCAGCGTTAAACGCCTTACAAACCAGCGGATGCAACTTAATCGCTTTGCCCTCAACCAAAACAGGCTCAAACGCCTGAATTCCCAAGCGGTGCAAAGTCGGAGCTCGGTTCAACAAAACAGGATGCTCGCTGACAACTTCGTCCAAAAGTGCGTACACTTCGGGAGCTTCCTGCTCCACAAGGATTTTCGCCTTTTTGATATTGGTAACAACTTCCTTTTGCACCAGTTTACGCATAATAAACGGTTTAAAAAGCTCCAAAGCCATCTTTGTTGGCAAACCGCACTGCCAAAGTTTTAACTGCGGACCAACAACAATAACCGAACGTCCAGAATAGTCAACACGCTTTCCCAACAAATTCTGACGGAAACGTCCCTGCTTTCCTTTCAAAATATCCGAAATGGATTTTAGCGGGCGGTTTGCCGAGCCCTTGCTGCTTCGCGTTCTCTTCGAGTTGTCGAACAATGCATCAACAGCTTCCTGCAACATTCGCTTTTCGTTTCGGATAATAATATCTGGAACTTTCATTTCCAAAAGCTTCTTTAAACGTCCGTTTCGGTGAATAACTCTGCGATACAAGTCGTTTAAGTCACTTGTCGCAAAACGTCCACCGTCAAGTTGCACCATCGGGCGTAAATCGGGCGGAATCACTGGAATAACCGTTAAAATCATCCATTCTGGTTTATTGCCTGATTCCAAAAAGTTTTCGATTATTTCAATGCGACGCAAAAAACGTTTGTCGTTTTTTTTGCCCTTTTCGACCATTTCCGCACGCAACTCGGCAATCATCGCATCAAGGTCAAGATTTTGCAGCAACTTTTGAATCGCTTCCGCACCCATTTCAGCGGTAAATGAATCGCCGTATCTCTGGCGTGCTTCGGCATATTCTTCATCGGTTAAAAGTTGCTTAAGCTTCAAGTCAGTGTCGCCTGGTTCAACCACGATATAACGCTCATAATACAAAACAGAGCGGAGCGAGTTCACAGGTATGTCGAGCAAAAGCCCCATGCGACTAGGCACTGAGCGGTAATACCAAATATGCGACATCGGAGCTGCAAGCTCGATATGCCCCATGCGTTCTCGTCGGACTCGGAAGTGCGTAACCTCGACACCGCAGCGATCGCAAATGACACCCTTGTAGCGTATCGACTTAAATTTACCGCAGTAGCATTCCCATTCCTTCGTTGTACCGAAGATTCGCTCACAAAAAAGTCCGTCCCTCTCAGGGCGTAATGTTCTATAATTTATAGTTTCAGCTCTTGTTACTTCACCATACGACCATGCTCTAATCGTATCCGGGGAAGCCAGTTTAATCTGCAAGCTGCCAAAATCTTTCATTTCACGCATGTTTGTTCTCCTTCACCACTATCACTGCTATCGTTAGGACATCTCACAAAACTCGTCTGTAGCGACTTTTCGAGACATCTACAAGTTGTAATTCGCCTTATTATCGCAAGTTACAACTCATATTTTCAAAGTTACCTCAAAAGCTGTGTTTTTGAGGTTTTTCAACGCCTTAATTCAACAACGCCCTTTTTTTTTCTTTTTCGATAATATTGTCATCACGTTCAGTTAAGCCGAGCGGCTGTCCATTTGCGTCAAAAATCCTGAAATCCAAAGCCAAACCACGAAGCTCCTGCACCAAAACGTTAAACGATTCTGGTATGCTAGCCGAAGTAGACGGTTCGCCTTTAACAATCGCTTCATAGATTTTCGAGCGACCTTGCATATCATCGCTTTTTATCGTTAAAAATTCCTGCAAAGTATTTGCCGCACCGTACGCTTCCAACGCCCAAACTTCCATTTCACCCAAACGCTGACCGCCAAACTGTGCCTTACCACCGAGAGGCTGCTGCGTCACAAGCGAATACGGCCCAGTTGAACGGGCGTGCATTTTATCGTCAACAAGGTGATGCAATTTCAAAAAGTAAATCACGCCTACAAAAATTGGATTTGCAAACTTCTCGCCCGTTCGTCCGTCACGCACCCACTGCTCCGAGTTAGTCGGCAAGCCCGCTTCTTTGAGCTTATCCTGTATTTGCTCAGTAGTCGGCGATTGAAACACAGGTGCTTCATACCATTCATCCAACTTAACACCAGCCAACCCAAGCTCAGATTCCAAAATCTGCCCGACGTTCATTCGCGACGGGATACCGAGAGGATTCAAGCACACATCAAGCGGTGTACCATCCTCCAAATAAGGCATATCCTCTTCGGGCAAAATCTTCGCAACAACACCTTTGTTGCCGTGCCGCCCTGCCATCTTGTCGCCTTCACGCAGTTTTCGCTTTGTCGCAATCAGCACCTTCACCACTTCATCTACACCAGGGTTCAAGTCGTTCCCCGCAGATCGTTTCAAGCGCTGAATATCGATAACTGTACCTTCGATACCGTGCGGGACACGCAATGAAGAGTCTCTAACATCTTTGGATTTTTCACCAAAGATTGAATTTAATAATTTGTATTCTGGAGTTGTATCCGTTTCGCTTTTTGGCGTAATTTTTCCAACCAAAATATCGCCAGCTTTTACTTTTGCACCGATGCGGATAATGCCTTCCACATCCAGCTGATCCAAACTTTTTTCGGAGCGGTTAGGAATATCGGCAGTCAGTTTTTCAGTACCAAGCTTTGTTTCACGCACTTCAATCATAAACTCTTTGATATGGATAGAAGTAAACATATCTTCTTTCACAACACGCTGAGAAATTAAAACTGCGTCTTCATAGTTGTAACCATACCAAGGCACGAAACCGACGAGAATGTTTCGTCCGAGAGCAAGTTCGCCCTTGTAGGTTGCAGGCCCGTCAGCGATTGCATCACCTTTACCAAGCTTTTGACCAACAGCAACAATCGGCTTTTGGTGATAACACGTGTCTTGGTTTGTTCGTTGATACTTTTGCAAAACGTAAGTATCTTCGTTCGGTTCGCCCTTTACCTTGGTTTTTCGCTCAACGACAACTTTGTTTGCAGAAACGTATGTAACCGTTCCTGGATTTTTTGCCTTCACGATAACGCCTGAATCATAGGCACACTTTTCTTCCATACCCGTACCAACACGCGGTGGCTCTGGGAACAGAAGCGGAACTCCCTGCCTCTGCATGTTCGAACCCATGAGCGTTCGGTTAGCATCATCATGCTCCAAAAACGGAATGAGTGACGCAGAAACCGAAACGATTTGCTTCGGAGAAACATCCATATATTGAATGTCTTTTGGGCTGCGTGATGTATAATCGCCCTGCCTGCGGCATGAAACCAAATCGGTAGCAAACTTACCGTCATCTTGAACCGCAGCCGAGTTCTGTGCAATATAGTATTTATCTTCATCGATAGCTGTCAAGTACTCAACTTTACCAGTTACAGTGCCTTTTTCAACTTTGACATACGGAGCTTCCAAAAAGCCGTATTCATTAACGTGTGCATAATTGGCAAGCGACACAATCAAACCGATGTTTTGACCTTCCGGCGTTTCAACTGGGCACATTCGACCATAGTGAGTGTAGTGAACGTCTCGAACTTCAAAGCCCGCCCTTTCACGCGACAAACCTCCAGGCCCCAAAGCACTCAATCGGCGTTTATGCGTTAATTCCGCAAGCGGGTTAACCTGATCCATAAACTGCGAAAGCTGACTTGAGCCGAAAAACTCCTTCAAGGCAGCTACAACAGGCTTAATCGAAATGAGGTCTTGTGGCTTGAGCGTATCAAGCTCTTTTTGGCTCATTCGGTCAGAGGCAATTCGTGCCATTCTCGAAAAAGCCGTTTTAAACGTTGTTGTCAAAAATTCACCGACAGCACGGATTCGGCGGTTGCCCAAGTGGTCAATATCATCAATTGCATTTTTGCCACCAAATACCTCGATGAGGTATTTCATAGTTGAGGTAATATCCGAAGCAATCAGCGTCGAAGTCGCAACATCATCGCTATAATCAAACTTTTTGTTGATTTTGTATCGTCCGACACGTCCCAAATCATATCGACGTGTTGAAAAATAAAGCGACTCCAAATCCTTTGCTGCATCCTCAATCGTCATCGGATTTCCAGGCTGAAGCGATTGATACACCAATGAAATAGCATCCTCAAACGTCGGCTCGTCAAAAGCCATCGGATCAGGAGTGTATTTCATTTCCTCTCGCTCAAAACAGTTGATAATAATCGGAGAATCAAGCGAACCTTCTGCTTCAAAATCGACAATTGAAATCTCTTTGATTCCCAACTGACACATTTCATCAATGTTATGCGGGTGCACCTTTGAACCAGCTTGATAAAGCTTTTTACGCTCGCCCGCTTCATCGGTTATAAAAACATCTTTTGCCAAAATGCTTCCAGTAAGCGAACCGTTTTCCGTCATATTTTTCGTGATGCTTACATTTCGCGTTTTATAAAAAGCTTCAATAATTTTTTCTCGCGTGTCAAATATTCGTATTCGCTCTTCGCTATCTTTGTCCGGAGAAGAAAAACTCAAAGCTCTCAAAAACATAGTTGCTAGGATTTTCTTTTTTCGGTCAAGTTTCGCAAAAATAAGATTGTTTTTTTGGTCGATTTCAAACTCAAGCCACGTTCCGCGATACGGGATAATTCTACTTGAGTACACACCCTTATCATGAGAAAAAATAACACCAGGCGAGCGGTGAATCTGAGCAACCACAACACGCTCTGCACCATTTATGATAAAAGTTCCGCGGTCGGTCATCAGCGGAATGTCGCCCATGTAAATTTCCTTGCGGCGTATTTCATGGGTTTCGGTAAACACCAAGTCAATTTCCGCTTTCAATGGCACCGCATACGAAAGCCCTTTTTGCTTACATTCAAGTTCCGTAAACTTAATGCTATCATAATCTAAAGAATAACTTCGAAATTCGAGCCGCATATCCCCGGTAGGGCTTTCAATCGGGAAAGTTGTTTCAAAAACATCTTTCAAGCCGATTTCTTCGTTACTGTCGCTCGTATCATTTTCAATTCCAGACAGAAACGTTTTGTATGAATTAAGTTGAGTTTCAATTAAATCCGGCAGTTCCAAAAAACTTCGGATACTTTTACCCAAGTACTTCCGTTTGATTTCCTTTTCGTTTGCTAACATTCTAAACTCCACCATGCTAACAGGGCATTCCTAAAAAACTCGATTTTAGACACCCCGCAATATAAATGCAACGCTTAAATTCCTTTCGAAGACCTTGCAAGCTGATGATTTTCGCTAAAATCACCAAAATTGTGCCGATAAAACTATAACTTGTCGGCAAAATCACATCTTACCGCCAACTACAAAAGCCCTCCTACTAAAATTTTTTAGAAGCCAGGAGCCTTTAGGTCATCCGTGAAAACTCGGTTGGATTTTTTCGATGACCACCGACTGTTTTACCCTCACCTACTCGCAGTCCTCAAAACAGCCTCATAGATTGGGTAAAGCCTCCAAAAACTAAGGTTTCCAGAGGCTGTAATATAATTAAAAATCTACTTAAGTATGTCGTTTCGATTAAGCAATTTCAACATCAGCACCGGCAGCAGCAAGAGCTTCCTTAATCTTATTTGCTTCTTCTTTTGAAACATCTTCCTTAACAACTTTCGGAGCACCTTCAACCAAGTCTTTTGCTTCTTTCAAGCCCAAGCCTGGCACGATGTTGCGGATTTCCTTGATAACTGCAATTTTCTTGCCTGCATCAACAAGACCTTTGAGCGTTACGGTGAATTCCGTCTTTTCTTCAGCAGCGGGTGCTGCAGCACCAGCTACAACCGCCACAGGAGCAGCTGCTGTTACGCCGAATTTTTCTTCCATCGCTTTAATAAGCTCCGACAGCTCGAGGATTGTTTTTCCCTCAATAGCTTCAATGATTTGTTCATTTGTTAAAGTTGCCATTACCTTCTCCTTAAAATACCGCGGAACAGGGGCTACCAACTGAAGCCTGAACCGCTAAATTTTTGTTTTCATCAAAATACAAACAGATAAAACTCTGCCTGTAACCAACATTACGCCTGTTTTTCGCCTTTATCAACAATAGCTTGCAAAGTTCGTACGAACTTGGAAGTTGTCGCGTTGATTGTAGACATAAACATAGAAATAAGCTGCTTCTTGCCAGGCAACTTAGAATAGGCTTCAATTTTGTCAGCACTATAAAATTCGCCTTCAACAACAGCACATTTCACAACCAAAGCAGGTACAGTTTCATTAAAATCGAAAACTGTCTTTGCAGCTTCGTTTGCTTCACCAGAAATAAACGTAACCGCAACAGGCCCGACCAAATGCTCTGTAACACCGTCGATTTTTAAATTTTCACAAGCGATACGTGCAAAATTATTTCGAACAATCTTAAACTTTGCACCGTTTTCGCGAAGTTTTTTTCGCAAATCAGTCATCTGGAGAACCGTCATTCCGCGATATTCGGTAAAAATCAACGAAGACGCACCTTTCAGTTCATCAGTCAACTGCTGTATCGCGTTCTGCTTTACTTCTTTCGGATTTTTTGTTCTTAACGCCATACTACTCTCCTATTGTGTTGTTTACCCAAACACCGGGACCCATAGTTGAACTGATTGAAACGGACTGAACAAAACCAACTTTCGCCTCTGCTGGCTTTTTTCTGTCGATTTCGGTTAAAACCGCCGAAATGTTTTCCGCAATTTTTCCTGAATCCATCGACACCTTCCCAATTGCCAAGTGAACAACTCCGCCCTTGTCTGCACGGAACTCAGTGCGTCCCTTTTTCAACGCATTGATAGTCGCTGTAATATCTGTCGCAACAGTTCCAGATTTCGGGTTCGGCATCAAACCGCGTCGTCCAAGAATCGGCCCCAAGCGTCCGACATCACGCATCATATCGGGTGTAGCAACCGCCACGTCAAAATCCATCCAGCCGCCCTTGACTTTATCCAAGTACTCGGTAGAACCTGCGTATGCAGCACCTGCACTCAAAGCTTCCTGCACTTTATCATCGGTACAGAACACCAAGATTTTCTTTTCGCCTCGGAATTGATGCGGCAAAACAACCGTATCTCGGAGAGTTTGTCCCTTGTCCAGCTTGACGCGAACATGAAGCTCGACAGTTTCATCAAACTTTGCAAACTTTACCGACTTAACCAATTCGACTGCCTTATCAAGAGAATAGGTTTCGGTACGCGAAATTTTTGACAACGATTCTCTGTATTTTTTACCGTGTTTCATTATCGTTCAACCTCCACACCCATACTTCTTGCCGTTCCCGCCACAATCTTCTTTGCAGCTTCAACGTCGTTTGCGTTGAGGTCAGGCAGCTTTAACTTTGCGATTTCTTCCAAATCCTTCTTTGAAAGTTTTCCAACTTTGTTCAACAAGGCATTTGCAGAACCTTTTTCGATTTTACAGGCTTTTTTGATTAAAACCGCAGCAGGCGGAGTTTTCAACTCGAAAGTAAAACTCTTGTCGCTGTAAACGGTAATAATCACCGGAATAATCAAGCCTGGCTCCATTGACTTTGTGCGGTCGTTGAACTGCTGCACAAACTGCGGAGCACTAACACCGTGCGGACCTAACGCAGGCCCAACAGGAGGTGCAGGCGTCGCTTTCCCGGCAGGACACTGAAGTTTAATCTGTGCCGTTACCTTTTTTTTAGCCATCTATTTCTCCTTCTGGTACAAACGGAATTTCTTCCTCCCATAATTCTCACAATCAAGCAAAGCACCGTCCATATTTTTAAATATAAAATATGTAAACAGCACCGCAATATTAAATCAACTCAACCTGCGAAACATCCACTTCCACAGGAGTTATTCGTCCAAAAATCGTAACCATAATTCGCAGCTTGTTTTTATCGGGCATAATTTCGCCAACTGTCCCCGAAAAACTTCCGAAAGGTCCTTCAGTAATTTTAACCTTATCGCCGATGCTGTACACTCGCGACATCGAAGAGGACTTGTCGGACTTGATTTCGCCGGTTTTTTGCAATATTTCTTTTGCTTCATCGGTCGAAATAGGAATCGGGCGAGTATTTCCGCCTACCGTTCCCAAAAAGCCGCTGACACCAGGTATTCGCTTCAATTTCGAACAAATTTCACGCCAACCAAGCTCCGGCAAATCCATTTCGACAAGCAGATAACCAGGAAGAAAGACCTTTTTGCTTTCTTTCTTTTTCCCCGATTTCGTCGTCGAAGTTACAGTTTCTTCTGGAATGCTCAAATCGGTAATCACATCAGACGACAAACTACCGCGTTCCAACAAAACGCGGATTGCTTGCTCAATCTTACGCTCATACCCAGCATAAGTGTGAAGTATGTACCACTCTTTTGACATAACAAACCTAGAACAGCCAGTCTATGCCAGCAACAAACAATGCGTCAACTAAACCTAAAAACACAGCGATAAGTAGTGTAGAGACCAAAACTAATTTCAGCGAAGACAAAACCTCCGGAAACGATGGCCAAACAACTTTCTTTAATTCTGCGAAAGATTCTTTAAAAAAATTAGCTACTTTCATCATATCCCCAAGCAAAAGAAATTCACACAAAACAGGCCAAGAAGGACTCGAACCCTCAACATTCGGTTTTGGAGACCGACACTCTACCATTGGAGTTATTGGCCTAGGTGATATCCGTACAAGTAAGCACCTTCACAAAAAAGACTTATTTTATCTTCGTTTCTTTATGAAGCGTGTGCTTATGATCGAACGGACAATATTTCATAAATTCAAGTTTTCCCTGAATATTTTTTCTGTTTTTTGATGTCGTGTAATTTTTTCGCTTGCATTCGCTGCACTGCAATGCAATAAGTTCAACCGATGTTTTCTTTGCCATAAAATCCTCCGCAATTTTTCAAAAGCTCCCGAGCAGAATTGAACTGCTGACCCCAACCTTACCATGGTTGTGCTCTGCCGACTGAGCTACAGGAGCAACACTATACGTAATTGCACCGTATATAAGTTTTAGCAGATTATCAGAAAAAGGCATTTTTGTCAAGTACTTTTGAGAAAAAACTTTAAAGTTTTTTGTATCTTGAGCTGATTTTATAGAAATTTTCGGAAAATTCCACTGACTTTGGCGGTTTATGTTTCAGTCTGCCCAAAAATTTCTTTGCGGTGCTTTGTTCCGAGCATCTGCAAATTTTCCTGCAATGAATACTCGTCGCAGTAGTTTTGCTTCAAATCGATTGAAAAGCGATTCATTGAAAAATGTTGAAAACACAAAACATCTTCACCGCAATTTTTGTAGTTTTCTTTCAAAGTCGACCAGTAGGCTTCAAAAATCTTTTTGGCTCCAAGCTCGCCATAACCGACAATAAAAAGCTTAGCCTTAAAAACTTGCTGTAAATCGAACGCAGCCTTCGCCATAAAAATTTGCGAGTCGATGAAAAACTGCTCCAAACGCTTTGAGTCAGTTTTTTGTTCAAACTTTCTCAAAAGTTTTTTGAGTAAAGCCGTTTTCGCCGTGTGAAGCGGACTTTTGTTTAAAATAATTACATTTTGGCGAAAATCAACCTGCAACTCGGAATTTTCGCGAAAAAACTTTTCGGCAAGTTTACCAGCTTGTCCGATTAAATACCGACGGTTTTCAGCTCGCTGCTCATTCTTGCCGGGGTTATCCGCCACCAAAATAATTTTCACGCAGCTTTCACGCGTGAGCTTTTCGAGGTCGCCATTGTAAACAACATTGGTTTCAAGCGGATACGGCGGAACATTGTTTTCGGTAGCAATCTGTTTTTGCAGCTCCGTCAAAAGCACATCGTTATTGAAAGGATGCTTTTCGCAAAAATCTTTAAACTCGGTTTTAAATCGGCAAAAACGCTTCCATTGTTCGTCAGTCATAGAAAGTTCAGTATACCCGGATTTTATAGCCATTTCAATAGTGCAATTCGGCGTTGTTTTCACGATAAAGCACTTAAACGGAAAAGCAAAAAAATGCTATAAGCTCAGAATAACTGCGTCTTTTTGCCCATTAGCGAAAACCTCTAATCGCTAAAAAAAAGCAGGGTGTCTTTCCAAAAAGATACCCTTTAAAAAAAATTGCCTTCTTTCGGTGAATCTGTGAATATTATTGAATTTTGATAAGCTCGATTTCAAAAACGAGATACGAGTTCGGAGGGATTAAACCGTTTCCGACACTTCGCTCGCCATAGGCAAGTTCAGGCGGCAAGATAACTGTCCGCTTTTCGCCCAAGCACATATCGGCGACTGCCTCATCGAAGCCTTTAATCATTTTGCCCTGTGCAACTTGAAAAGTGAGCGGGCCGTGCATCGCACTGTCGTCGAACACGGAGCCGTTTTCCAAAAGCGAGCCGCGGTAATGCACCGAAACGGTTTGACCAGCTTTGGGCTTAGCCCCGTTAGTCGCCTTGGTTACGACAAAATAAAGACCGCTTTCAGTTTTTGTGGCGTTTTGCCACTTTTTTGCAATTTTTTCGGCGGCAGCATCGTGAACTGCCTTCATCGCAATGACAGCTTTTTCGGCATTCTTGGCGGCAACCTTTGCCTTTAACGCATCGAAGGCTGCCTGAGAGCAATCGAACTTTTTAGCTTCGGAGCCCTTTCGGATAATCACCAGCTTGTCGATTTTGTCACCTTGAGCGATTGCATTGACAACATTTTGTCCCTTCACTACCTTGCCAAAAACCGTGTGGTGGTCATCGAGCCACGGCGTTCTCACGTGAGTGATAAAAAACTGCGAGCCGTTTGTGCCAGGGCCAGCATTTGCCATGGAAAGCACACCTGGTCCATCATGCCTGAGCGTCGGGACAAACTCGTCCGGAAATTGATAACCTGGGCCACCGCTTCCATTTCCAAGCGGGTCGCCACCTTGAATCATAAAGTCGGCAATCACGCGGTGAAAATTCAAGCCGTCATAAAACGGTTTGCCAGCAGCCGCATCCAACTTTCCTTCAGCCAAACCAACAAAATTTGCGCAAGTCAAAGGCGTGTCTTTAAAGTGCAAAGTCAAAAAAATATTGCCCTTTGCTGTTTGAACCACGGCGTACAAACCGTCTGCAGCCGTTTTTTCGAATTCCTTCAATTCGTCCATGTTTTGCTTCTCCTGTGCAGTTAAAGCTGCCCCGCTGTTATTCATAACTACAAGAATTGTACCTGCAGACATAAAAAGCACGGCAAAAACCGCAATAATAATAGTAAAAATAATTTTTTTCATATTCATTTTTTTATTCTCGATTTTTTTATCATTTTTTGCTCTTTGAGCCTTTTTATTTTTTTTCATATTGACCTATAAACCAACGATAAACAGCGTCAGAACGCGTTGAAAACGAATTTTTTAGCTTTTCGCTTAAACCTGGCATTTTCGCAAAATTCGCTCGAGTGTTTGCATACGCCAATAAGTAATCGCCCAAATCAATCACAATCAACGACGCATTCATATTATAAGGCTCAACGAGGGAAAAAATCCCATATTTCAGCTTTTGAGCATTTTCGCACACAAAACCCGCGGTGTTATTTTCGGCAAAATACGAGTATTTATAAATAAATTCCCCAAATGTTAAATCTTTTTGCAAAACCAGCTGCTCAGACGCAGCAAGGTCATCAGGGACTCTTTCATAAATAGTTTTTTTGCCAGAAGCAACGCTTTTCACGGCATAGGACTTTTCGTATAGCGTTCGCATTTTTTTTCTGCTCGCCGAATAATACTCTACGCCCTCAAGCGTCGAAACCGAATGCAAAATATCGCTGATTGCTTGCACATCAACTGAGCCACTACTCGCCTTTTTGTAAAGATACAAATTTTCAATCATAAAAACAGGCTTGTCGTGTTGCCACGTTTTCAAAATCGAATCAGTCGTGTCAGTCGTCGGTGCCAAAGAAACACTCATATCTTTTTCCCCGTATTTAAGTGAAAAAATATGCCAAGCATTTCCCGTTTTATCTGTGTCAAAAGCTTCAACCAAACGCGTAACCGCAGCCGGCGGCAAAATTTTCAAAAGCCTTTCCGTAATCGAAAATTGGGCAGCAGTCGATTTTTTTTCGGCAATTGCCGCCGGCAAAGTTTTCGCTGGGTTTTTAGCTTCGCCGTTTACGCCACCACCTACAGCACCGCTTCCAGCGGTACCACCATCGCCCGCGAATAAAAGCCCTGCCGTTATCAATAGCACGAAAGTTATCAGTAATTTTTTCATAAAATGCTCCTCAATCAAAGCAAAATCGGCAGGGCTTTGTACAAAGGCAGATTCCGCTCGGGTGGCGTTTCTCCGCACCATTGTTTTACTTCTTGTAAATAACCCGTACCTGTTTGTATAAACCGCTTCCTTCGCTTTTAGTTTCAATATAACCGACATCTTGCAAGGTTGTGTGAACAATGCGACGTTCGTACGGGTTCATCGGCTCCATCAAGATAGACTGACGCGTCGAAGTAACTTTATCGGCGATGTCATAAGCCATACGAATGATAGTTTCTTCTTTTTGGCGACGGTAATTTTCACAATCGACAACAACACGCACGTGAGGATAGCCGAGCTTCGCAAGATAAATATTTCCAAACAACTGCAACGCATCGAGGGTTTTGCCCTTTTTGCCGATGATATGCGGAGCTTTTTCGCCCAAAAAGCGAAAAACCAACTTTCCTTGATTGTTTTTAACCAAACTGACTTCCGCCTCGTAGCCCATTCGCTGCACAATACCTGCGATAAAATCGCTGACAGCCTGCACGCTTTTTTCAGGCACAGGCTCCACGTTCAAGTCTCTGGCGTTTTCAGCTTTCAAGCCAGTTGAAGCAGCCGCATTGCGGTGCGTTTCA
Source organism: uncultured Treponema sp. (assembly GCA_937890985.1). Taxonomy (GTDB): domain Bacteria; phylum Spirochaetota; class Spirochaetia; order Treponematales; family Treponemataceae; genus Treponema_B. Next base: position 56,270 of record CALAEM010000044.1, read on the forward strand.
GCGGGGCGCACTTGAGCCGATTCGGACGGCTCTTCATCAACGTGCACACGTATTTTTACCGAGCCTTTTTTGAAAAGGCCTCCCTTCTGAATTTCTAAAATTTCCACGTCAAATTGGTCAACCTGCAAATTCAATTCTGCAACCGCTTTATCAATTGCTTCTTTTTCGGTTTTTCCTTCAAATTCATATATCATAGTTCTCTCCTATAAATTCATATTAAACCCCTGACAATTTCGCTTCGCACGAGGTGTTACTTGGCTTTTTTCGCCGATTTTTCTTTTTCGATAATCGCATTTGTGATAAATTGCTGGAAAATCATCAAAATATTTGACACAATCCAGTGCACAAAAAGTCCAGACGGTGCATTATATAACATAAAGAAAAAGATTGCTGGTGCAACATACATCATCATAAACATCATACCCTGAGTTTGTTGAGGTTGCGGTGCGTTGCGCGTCAAGAGCGTCGAAATATACTGCGTCGCAACATAAATAATCGGCAGCAAGCGTAAATCAGTCCAGTTCAAAATCGGGAGGGCGTTTTTGAAACGGTAAACGCTATCCCCGACGGAAAGGTCTGAAATCCAGCCCGGAATAAAAACAGCCCCGCGAAATTCAAAGTAGTTATTAAAAAGCTGAAACATCGCGATAATCACCGCAAATTGTACCACAAGCGGCAAGCAACCGCTCGCACAACCAGGCGTATAACCAGCTTGTTTGTAAATTTTGCCCAATTCTTCCTGCATTTTTTGCGGATTTGAGCGATATTTTTGCTGAATTTCGCTGATTTTAGCTTGATACGGCTGGATTTTTTGCGTTCCGACCATACTTTTCACCGAAATCGGCAGCAAAAGCAACTTTATAAAAACCGTAACGATAATAATTGCAACGCCCCAGTTTTTAACAAAACCGAACACAAACTGCAAAAGATACTTTAGCACGATAATCACTGGAGCGAGTACGCCACTACTTGACGCAAGATTTTCAAGACCGAGGTTTCCGACCGCAAAGGCATTCTTCGACGGGTTCGAATATCGGTAAAGGTAATTTTCACCGCTCGGACCGATATAAACTTTATAACGGTTTTGCAAAGCCGAGCCTCGCATTGCAGGTTGCGAAATAAAAGCTTGCGTGTTTTCCGTTTCAAATTGTGTGCCTGAAGCATCCGCGGAAAAGTTCACCGTGTCAATAGTCGCATCAGGAACAACCGCAAATATAAAATACTTTCCAGAAACGGCAACTAAACTACTGCCACCTGTACCAGGCTTCACCTCTCCAGCTTTTACCGTCATATCTTTCCGCTTTCCGTTGATCAAAAGCGAAAACCGCCTGAAATCGTATCTGTCGTTTTTATCCCAATCAGGACCGATCTGCGGAGCCGTTCGGATAGTGTATGATGTGTTGCCAAAGTCCAAACCTTCGAAATTTTCGCCGCCTTCAATCGTTACTGCAAGCTCAAATAGGTACTCATTCGGCAAAAATCGGAAGTGCTTCGACAGTTTGAAAGTTTTAACCTCGCCTGAAGCATTTTTGAATGAAACAGTCCCGACAAAACTAATGAGTTTTTCACCGTTTTTACCGTCGTCTTCCTTTGCGTCAAAAATTGTGTCCAAAATCGGAGCCGAGTAACCGCCTAGTGAAATCGCAAGGGTGCGGTTCATCTCCGTTGTGTTTTTTATCATTTCGACGTTTTCAGTCGACCCAGAAACGTTGTGTTGTTTTAACTTATACGAAATTAAATCGCCACCCCGATTCGTAAAAACCGCTCTGATAAGGTCTGTTTCCACAACGAAGGTTTGTTCTGTTTTCGGCACGGCATCAGCCTCCGTTTCCACTAACGACACAGTAGCTGGTTCATTCGTAGAGGTTTTTGTTCCCTGCGTCGAGGAAACAGATGATGCTGCAGGATTCACCGTTTCAGTAGAATTTGGGTACAAAAAGTTTTGCAAAAGCATTCCACCAAGAAAAACGAGAGAACATAAAATAATTGCTATAATGTAATTTTTTTTCATTGAAAATCCTTGTGATAGTTTAAATGCAAAATTTAAGGGACAGGGTCATAGCCGCCTTTACAAAACGGATTACACCTCAAAATACGCTTTACTGCCAAAAATCCGCCTTTGATAGCACCGTATTTTTTAACACTTTCCAAAGCATAATTTGAACATGTCGGATAAAACCGGCACTTTCCCCTTCCCAACATCGGAGAAATAAATTTTTGATAAAATTTAATCACGCCGCATAAAAATTCTGCAAAAATATTTTTCACGCTCATTGATGTATCTGTAATTTTTATCTTCACGCACCACAATCGCTTCAAACAAGGCGATTTTCGGCACAGTTTTGTAAGTAAGTCGGTATTCCTGAAAAATCCGCTTTATCGGGAAGCATCGCCGCATTTTGCAAAAGTCCCCAAAGCAACCCATAAGACAGCACAATCTCACCGTCACTAAAAAGGAAAACCAAATCATAACCTTGGCAAAGCCGTCCGTTTATGTAACGAAAAAGTTCTTTGCAAAATCGCCTGATGTGATTGCGTTTCACCGCCGTCGAAAAATTACGCCGAAACGTACAGATATAACGATTGTAACCCAGTCCATTCCGTGCATAAAACAAATTCACGCCGTTCGCACAAACGGGCTTTTTTTTTAATGCTCTGCGAATCGCTACGGTATCCGACAAGCGGAATGTGCGTGAAAAACCGAATGCCGGCACAGCTTAATACGGCTTTTTCTCGTCAGAAACTGTCAACTTCTTTCGACCCTTTGCTCGGCGAGCACTCAAAATAGCTCTGCCGCCCTTTGTTGCCATTCTTGCACGGAAGCCAAACCTGCGGTTTCGTTTTACCTTACTTGGTTGATATGTTCGTTTCATAGGAAACCCCTTAAAATATGATACACTTTCACATAAGTAAAAGCAGTTTTTTCAAAATGTAGAGGCGATAATACCACAAAATCAAAAAAAAGTCAAGGGAATGAGTCACCTCAATCAAAAATCGAGTTTACGAAAAAAGTCGCACTTGCCAATCAATTTTTTGCTTTTTCGCGAATCTTTCTTTTCGTTCATTTTGCAAAAATATCACAAAACACCTTGAGTGTCAATCGGTTGAAAATATTCTTGCATAAAATTTTTTCAGTGTTAATTTCGCAACTCCACGTATCTCTGCATTTCCCATCTTTTCTGAGTTTCGTTGTTTGTAAACGGTTGAGCTTATACACAGGGCTTTTGGCGGCGGTTTCTCCGCCGACAAAAGCCCTACTTTTATCAAAAGCTTTCAAACAAAGCTCAGAAGTGGGCGGAAAATTCTGGAGGAATTTTCCGCCAAACTGCTGCACATAAACCTAAAAAAGCAAATCGCGTCTTCAAAGCAGAGAGCCGCCAACGGCTCTCGTCAGCGTGTTGATCCAGCTTTTCTGTAAGGTTGCACAAATTATTTACATTTAATTTCTTTTCAGTAAAGCTGGGTCAATATCCGTTTTGTTGACTGTGCGGGTAATGTATAGAGTTTCTTTGTCGATGAAAAGTTTTAAATTCGGAGTTAGTGATGTGGATTATTTTTTTCGGCAAATGTTCGAGCAAACATCTGCATAATTTTTTTTGCAAAACTTTCGACAGCAAGATGAGCTTTTTCGCAAGCGTCTGGGAAAAGTTGAAACATATACATACACTTGTTAAAAACTTCAAATTCGGTTTTTACATTTGCACGCTCAAGTTGCGAAGCGAACTCCGCAATTTGCTCAAAAAGATACTCATCAGCCGTTGCCTGAATAAACACAAATGGAAATTTTTGCAACTGCTCATTTGTTGCACATACTGGCGAAATCAACGGAAATGCAAGGTCATTGCTGCCTGCATAGCTTTTCGCATATAAATCCAAAAGCTCGAATGTTAAAATTCCGTCTTTATTTTTGTTTTTTTTCAATCGCATATCGACGAAAGGCGACATCACGGAAATTCCAACTGGCGATTTTTCTTTTTTATTCTGCACATAGAGCAAAAGAGCAAAACACAAGTTCGCACCGCTTCCGTCGCCAGCAAAAACAAAATCGTAGCCCGCAAACCGCTCGCTTTTCTGCAACGACTGATATAACCTATAAGCTTGCTCCAATTGAAACGGAAATTGCTTTTCGGAAGTCGGCAAGATTTCAGGAAGGATAACTTCTGCTTGGCAAGCGTTTGCAAGCGAAGCACAAAAACATGAGTATGATTTTTGAGAACCAACTTGAAAAAATCCACCGTGAAAGTATAGCACACAGTTTTTTGCATTTTTTACGATGGGCGTAAAAATCAAAACGTTTGCATCTGCGAAAGTTTCAACTGTGCTGTCAACATCATTCGGTAAAAAAACATCGGTAAAAAAACTTTCGTAGTTTTCGCGGCGTTGTTCCAAAGTTAATTTTTTCGAATACACCGTTCGCTTTAATTGCTTGCGTAATTTGTCACAATCAGACATATAGTTATTTACACTCAAACAGGAATATTTGCAACATTTACAAACACGGTCAATGAATGCAAATCGCTTTCATCGCCGTGTTTGAACATTTAGACACCGCAGCACTGACAAGCAGCCACTTGCGGACAATTTCGTATGCTATATTTTTGCAGTAATGCGTTCCAGATTTTTCCTTTCAAATAAAACATCGGAAAGCCGTGCAATGTCTCCAGCAAACACGCGGTCTGTGTCAACGTATGCAACATTCTCACGGATAAGCTTTTGCATTTCGGCAGTGCCAGCTCCAAAGGTTTTTACTTTGCGCAAATCGCACGCTTGAGCTGCGACCATCCATTCGATTGCCAAAACATCTCGAACGTTTTTTACGATAACAGAAAGCTTTCGTGCAGCGGTTGTTCCCATACTAACGTGGTCTTCTTTGTTTGCAGACGACGTGATTGAGTCAACACTTGCTGGATGAGCCAGCACTTTGTTTTCGGAAACTAAACATGCCGCTGTGTATTGCGGAATCATATAACCGGAATTGACACCGCCGTTTTCAATCAAAAACGCAGGAAGTCCGCCGCTAAGTTGCGGGTTCACCAGACGCTCAGTTCGGCGCTCAGAAATATTCGCAAGCTCAGAAATCGCAATGCCTAAAAAGTCAAGGTTCACTGCAATCGGTTCGCCGTGGAAATTGCCACCAGAGATAACCTCCCCAGTTTCTGGGAACACGAGCGGATTATCCGTTACCGAGTTCATCTCAATTTCAATTTCCTTTCGCACGTGAGCGATTGCATCGGCGGCTGCTCCGTGAACTTGTGGCACACATCGCAATGTGTACGGGTCTTGAACGTCGCCCTCGCGTGTGTTGACAGAGCTACTCCCTGCAAGCATTTTCGCAATAAAGGCAGCACAATCGCTTTGCCCTTGGTGTGGACGCACACGATGAATACGCGGGTCGAGTGCGGCAGTAATTCCGCGGAAAGCTTCAAACGTCAAAGCGGCTCCCATATTTGCCGCAGTCAGTAAGTTTTCAGCATCGTAAACCGCCAAAGCTCCAAGTGAGGTCATCACCTGCGTTCCGTTCGTCAACGCAAGAGCATCTTTACCCGAAAGCTCAACTGGTGTCAAGCCCGCACGCTTCAAAGCCTCTGCACCAGAGATAAGCTCCCCTTTGTAATACGCTTGTCCCTCCCCGAGGATAACCAACGAAACGTGAGCGAGGTTTGCCAAGTCGCCACTTGAACCTAGAGAGCCTTTTCGCGGTACGTGCGGCGTAATTCCATGATTGAGCAAGTCCGCAAGACGCTCAGTAACTTCAGGCGTAACTCCCGAATAACCGCTTGCAAGAGTGTTCAATCGCAACAAAATAATGCCACGCACAACATCTTCGGGGAACGGGTCGCCGACACCGCAAGCGTGACTTAATATCAAATTTTTCTGCAATGCGGCATTTTGTTCCTTACTGATTGTTACCTTCGAAAATTCACCAAAGCCAGTTGAAATACCGTAAGTTGGCACACCACTTGCAACAATTCGGTTTACAATCTCTTTTGACTTGAGAATCTTCTTTTTCGATTCCTCAGAAATAACAACTCTACGATTAAAGCGGGCAACTTCAACGACATCTTCGATAGTTAAACCGCTTCCGTTGATAACACAATCTTTCATAAAATACTCCTCATTTACAGATTTTATTGTAATATAAATATTCTATCATCTTAATCACACATTGTCAAGGTAAAACTTCCCGATAAAATCATCAAACAACCTTTCCAACTATCGCTTGTCCCAATTCACCGAATGCTTATCCACGGGCAACCTTCGGTTGCCTACTTTTATCAAAAGCATTTTCGGAATACGCTTGTTGCGGTTCATCAATGTACCTCCTGTACATTGATGAACTTCGAGTTTTTGCAAAGC
>CALAEM010000045.1 GCA_937890985.1 uncultured Treponema sp.
TGCTGACGCAAACATCGCGGGGCTTCTAACAGGCGACGTCCATGTCGCCACGGATGCGGGTTTAAAAAAAACACTACCCAGTTTTTCATGCGTTTGCGTCTGAAAGCAAAACTGTCGCGAATGCTTCGATAGCTTTGCCTTTGCCGACTGCACCTAACTTTTCTGCCGTTTTAGCCTTGACAAAGACTTGATGTTTTTGGATGCCCAATATCTCAGCAATTGAGTTTCGAATTGCGTCGCGATATGGCAAAAGCTTTGGTGCTTCCATCACCAAAACGCAATCCATATTTTGAATTTCGTACTGACCGCTTCGCTGACATTCCGTCCACGCTTTTTTTAGTAATTCACCTGAGTTGGCGTTTTTCCAAGTGTCATCGTTAGGTGAAAAAAGCTCCCCTATGTCCGAAAAACTTGCTGCACCAAGAAGTGCATCGGTGATAGCGTGGAGGAGAACATCGCCATCCGAATGAGCTAAAAAACCTTTTTCGCTTTCGATTTGCACGCCACCGATAATGAGTTTTCGTCCTTTTACCAAACGATGAATATCGTAACCAAAACCTATTTTGAGCTGAGGAATTGTTTTTTTTATAGAAATCATATTTGAGGCATCCTCTGGATATGTAATTTTTTTATTTGTAAGCTCACCTTCAATTACGCGTATTTTTTTTTCGGGAAAGATTTCAAAAAACAATTCACTATCGTCGGTATAGTTTTTTTGAGGATTTGCTTTGCAATGTGCCAAATATATTTCGCTAAGTTTAAATGCTTGCGGCGTTTGCACGGCACGCGTTTTGCTGCGTGAAATATTTTCACAAACGCAAAAATCCTCGCCGATATACTTTTGCGTGTCGGTGACAGGCAAACCTGGAATAACCGCATCAAATTGCGGAATTGCTTCGGATATATTGTGTATAAGCTCAGAAGAAAAAAAAGGACGTGCGGCATCGTGAATCAAAACATACTTGGTTTTTTGCGTCTCAGACAATGTGTTCAAAAAGCGTAAACCTTCAAGCACGGACTGTTGTCGAGTAGCTCCCCCGTTTACAATGAACCCAAGACTTCCGTGATGTTGAGAGAATATGGTAGCGGCAGGTGCGTCTATGACAGGAAGATGTTTTGTTCGGCTATCGGATTGAAGTAGGGCTTGCACGTCTTGCGTGTGTCCTTGCGGAATTACAATCACAATGTTTTTCACTTCCGAGTGTTTCAAAAATTTCGCAACGCACTCGGACAGCACGGAGATATTTGCATCAAAGGCATTTGGCGTGAAGTATTGAAGTGGTAAATACTCTTTTTTTGTGCCGCTGCCGAAGCGTGCAGATTTTCCAGCACAGCACAAAATAACGGAATACGTTTCCATAGCGTCAAAGCTCAGTCGTCAAACTCATCATCTTCAAAAATATCGTCATCAATGTCGCCGTCATACTGTGCGGCTTTTTCGTTTTGCGGGAACGGCTCCAGAGCTTTGTGTATTCTCATTTCAGCTTCTTGAGCGGTAATTTTGAGCACTGCAACAATTTCGTCTTGAAAAATTTTGTACGAATTTTCATAAAGCTTTTTTTCCTGAATCGGCAGCTCTTTAACCTTTCCACGATGATACAACGTTCGAATGACGGAACACACATCCAAAATTTTTCCGCTTTTGAAAAGGTCCATGTTCATTTGATAACGCATCTTCCAATCTGCTGGCATCGCGTCAGGCTCTGCGGACAAAAATTCAAGTGCAGTTTCTGCTTCCTTTTTTGAAACAATCGAACGAAGTCCACGCGTTTCCGCGTGTTCCGTCGGGATTAAAACCGTCATGTCAACTTCGGTTAAAAATACAACATAATACTGAATAATTTGGTTGTCAACTTCCATATTGGAAATTTCGGTAACGCGTCCGACACCTTGACCTGGATACACCAATGTGTCATTCACTTTGAATAAAAGCTTTTTCGACATTGGACGGTATTATACGAAAATCTTTTGAAAAAGTCAAGATGTTAATTTTCAGTGAATGAAGTGATTATTTAATAATTCGAAGTTGCAATCGATTTATGTATGCTTAAGTATTTTGATGATTTATCCGTAACTTATAGCATTTCTTGGTTGTTCTACCAGTACAGTTATGCTATGTTTCTAAAAACGCTAATATTTTAGAAGCCTGTAAATTACGTTGGTAAGGGTGCTTTATGAAAAATAATCTTCGGATATTTTTGGTTTGTGTTTTTGTTGTTTTTGCTTTTTCGTGCAAAACTGTTCAAAAAAAAGACGAGAACTTTTTGGGCGATTTTGACCCAGTGAGTCTTGATAAAGTCATGGCAGCGATTGTGCCTAGGGTAAAAAAGGAACTTTCACCACGAGAGTTTTCTTTTATTTTTGAGCCGAGGACAAATACACTTGCGTTTCATCATCGTTACATTGGCGATAATATTTGGATTTCGCTTGATTATGATGCACGCCAAATTATGATTAAAGCTATAAACCAATATTTGGAGGCTTTTAAAAATGGCGAGCTGAATGAAACAAATGACAAGAAAAAAGCTCTTTTTGGACAAACGCCTTCATATATGAAATGGGGACTTTTAGGTTTAGCACATGAAGCAAAACCGACATTGAGGTTTGAATATCAGCTGGTCGGAAAAAAGAAACTCCCATATTTTATAGTTGCAGCCGCGACGCAAAAAGCTCTCCGTGATGATGCAAATTGCCCTGCAATTCGGATTGCACTTTCGCCAGCAAAGTGCCAAGAGTTTTTGCAGCGTCTTGATCAGGGAAATTTACTTAAACTTGTCAAAGAAATGCAGGCTGAGTTTGAAAAGTTTGCTCCTGAAGATGGATTTGGTAGTGACATGGCAGCTAGCGAAATTGAAAAGAATAGTAGCGAATCGAATAAATCAGTTGACCCCGACGAAGCTGAGTTTGGCTTTTAGGCTTTTTTAGATTTGGTTTTTCAATTTTTCGCACTGCCTGTTGATTGAGGCAGTGCGTTCTGCCGATGTGCAAAAAGCGATTAACTTTGAATTACGCCATTGTGCTGTAGTACTGCTTCCAGCCTGCACAGTGGTAGGCAATTACCTCCAGTAAGTATTGCGTGGCTTCTTTTTTATTTAGGTCGTGGTCAAATATTTCTTTCATATTTGAAAACTGCGTTGAAATCATCACGTGGATAAAAAATTTTTCTCTTTTTGAAATTTTTGTTTTGTCCTGTTTCATTGCTGCAAGCGTTTTTGATTCGACAAATTCTATTGCATTATCTAAAAAGTGCTCATAGGTGCTTCCCTGCGAGCAGCAAAAAATCAGTTTCATTTCGTCCCAATTATTATAAAAAAAATCAATCAATACCGAAAATCTTTTTTGCGAAACTTGAGTGATAAGTGCGAGGTCGGCGGTTTTCATACTGTACGTTCCATATACGCCATGTTCACTTTTATCGAGTAGGTTCAAAAAATAACGCGACACCGTACCGACAACAGCTTCAAAAATTCCATCTTTGTTATTGAACTGATTATAAATAGCTCCAGTTGTCAGTCCTGCCTTTTGTGCGAGGTTACGCACGTTGATACCTGAAAAACCCTTCTTCAAAAATTCTTGTTTAGCAACCGCGAGTAACTTCATTTTGGTATTCGGTTCAATTGCGTCATTTATAACTTTCATGATATTCGTTGCCTCCGTCATATAATTCCAACGTGTGCCATTTTATCACATAAATAAAATAAAAGCTATCGGTTCAATTCAAAACCGCTTCCGATAACACACCGCCAATCCTTCAATGTGTCGTCGGAAGTTATTTTTCTTTACTTCAAGGCACAGGTTATAAGCTGCTTTATTTTTTACGAATTTCCGTAAATCCGCAAAATTGCACCAGAGCTTCAGGTACTTTTATAGAGCCGTCTTTTTGTTGGTAGTTTTCCAAAATTGCAACTAAAGCACGAGACATTGCAACGGCTGTTCCGTTGAGCGTGTACACATAGCGGTTTTTACCGTTTTCGTCTTTGTACTTAACATTGAGTCTTCTAGCTTGATAGTCGGTGCAGTTCGACGTTGAAGTAATTTCGCCCCACTCACCGCCATTGCGTCCAGGCATCCAAGCTTCCAAGTCCCACTTGCGGTATGCGGGAGCTCCGAGGTCGCCTGTGCATGTTTCGATAATGCGATACGGAATGCCGAGCCCCGTAAAAATTTCTTCCTCGATGTCTCGAATTTTTTGGTGAAGACGCTCTCCGTCTTCAGGCGTGCAGTAAATAAACATTTCAACTTTGGTAAACTGATGCACGCGGTACAAACCCTTTGAAAATTGTCCTGCGGCTCCAGCTTCTTTTCGGAAGCAGTGCGAAAGCCCGCAATACAAAAGAGGCAACTGCTCTTTCGATAAAATCTCGCCGCTATGATATCCGCCGAGGGTTATTTCAGCTGTCCCGACCAAACATAAATCGTCATCTTCCAAGTTGTATAGATTTGACTCAGGTCCTCGTGGATTAAAGCCGACACCGAGCAAAATTTCCTCTTTTGCAAGGTCTGGCGTGATAAAAGGCTTGAAGCCGTGCTTTCGCAAAATATTCAAGCTGTAAAGTGCCAAGGCTTGCTCCAAAAAGACCGCTTCGTTTTTCAAAAAATAAAACTTAACGCCTGTTACCTTAGCTCCTGCTTCCAAGTCGATTAAGTCCAAGCTCGTTCCAAGTTGAACGTGGTCGAGAGCTTCAAAGTCAAATTTTGGTATCGAACCGACACGCTTAATTTCAAGGTTATCCTTATCTTCTTTGCCAATTGGAGCCGACGGATGAGCCATATTCGGAATTTTCATCGCCGCCTCATGCAGTGCCGCTTCAGCAGTTTTAAGTTTTTCTTCGACGGCTGCAATTTCACTTTTTAGTGTTTTACCCGCTTCAATCAGTTCATTTCGATTTTCTGGTTCGAGCTTGCCTTTCATCGCGGCGGCGTTATCGTTTCGCTTTTTTTGTAAATCTTGCAGTGCCGTTGTGAGAGCCGTCCTTTCATCAAAAAGGCGGACAGCTTCATCTGCATCGGCGTTCATATTTCTATTTTTAATATTTTGCTTCACTGCTTCAAGATTATCTTTGATAAATTTAAAATCTAACATATTGTTTATTGTATGCTTTTTTTTGTTTAAATCAAGTTCCTTGAGCATATTGATTTTTGTTGTTTTGGCGTTTTATATGATATGTTTTTGTGCGTTTCACATACATCTAGCTTAAAAGAAAAAAATGGATAAACTGACATGTATGCTTGTTGCTATTTTTAAAAATTATTTTGATTACGTGAAAGAAAAACGGGTTAAAATTTTTTTGACGAATATTATTTTTTTTGTTTGTTATTGTTTTTTGTTTGTTATGTTCAGGCTATTTCGTTTTTCTGAACCTATTGCAATGGTTTTGAGGAATATGCATTTTTTATTGGTGAGCTTTTTAACCGTCCCAATTTTAGTGTGGCTCGATGGAGCGATTTATTTTATCGAAGCGGTAAAGGCGACGTGGAAAAGCTCGTTGCTTATAACGATATTTACAGTTGCCGTGAACGGCAGCTTGATTTTTTTGTTGCGTTTTTTTGTTGCGAAAAATAGGCCGCTCCTAATCGGTGCGTCGGTGTTTTTGCTGATGATGGCGGCACTAACTTTTGCGTATGTGCCTGCATTGCTGAGTAAACGCAACCAAAGCTTTTTTTTGAGTTGCAAAAAAAGTGCCGTGATTTTTTTGCAATATCCTTTGATAACGTTTGTGCTGGTTTTTGTGCAAGTTGTTTTTCGTTTAACGGCATTGTTTTCGTATTTTCTTTTTCCGACGTGGATTTTGGCGGAAGTACTTTTTTTGATTTTTTTTAAATTTTATGAAAAATTCACAAACAAAAAATATTAAAAATGATATAATTAGATGAATGCTTTAACAAGGCTAAGGAGTTTTTATGGCAGAGGAATTTTCGTATAGCATTGAAAAACAGTTGGGTGTCCTTTCAACGAGTAAGTCTGGTTGGACTGTTGAGTTAAACTTAATCTCGTGGAACGGCAGACCGGCAAAGTACGATATCCGTTCGTGGGCACCGGGACACGAAAAGATGGGAAAGGGCATTGGTTTAACAAAAGAAGAGCTTGATGCATTGAAAGGCATTATCGCAAATCTTTAAATGCGACGTGCAACTGCACAAAAGTACTTTCACTCGCTATTGGCAAAAGTTTGAATCCACGCAAATGGCTCGCGTCCACGTGACGGGCTTAACAAATGTCGCAGGTCAATTAAACTAATTAAAATATCGATATTTTAAATTGACTGGCGTCCTTGGTAATGGGCAACGTCCGTGTTGGGTTCATGAATTGACGTCCTTGTCAATTCATGAACTTCGAGTTTTTGCGGAGCAAAAACTCGGTAGAGCTTTTGTACACCGCCATCCGTGGCGGGGCGGCACGGATGCGGTTCAAGAATTGACGACGTTTTTCAAAAACTATAGTTTTTGAAAAACTCGAAAGTCAATTTACAATAATTCAGAATACAGATATTGTAAATTGATTGGCGTCCGTGCCAATTTTTGCAGTTTTATGCTTGAAGCCTAAAATGCTTTGACACATGATAGGTAAAATTAAAATCCTTTAAGGATTTTAATTTTACCACATCGGTTGCACTTTCGGTGAATCAATATTCAGACTGGCTTCGATTAAATGAAGCCTGGAGCCAATTCTTTTGTTTTGAAATATAAAAACTTGAACGGGTGGATGTCAAGTGCGTTCGGAAACCAGCCCCCGATTTCGCTTGTGTCAACTATATTCAGGCTAAAACTAAACCCAAGCGGAATTACCATGCTTTTGTCCAAAAGGTACTTTTCTGCTTCGGCAAGCATTTTGTAACGCTTTGAAATTTCGTTCTCGTTACTTGCCGTTGAAAGCAAGCTGTCAAAATGCTTGTCAGCCCAACCGCTTGAGTTCAAGGTCGATGTGCCGCGGAAAAGCTCCAACATAGCCATCGGGTCAGCAAAGTCGGCAATCCAAGTCATTAGCGTCATCGAATAGTCGTTCGCGGACAAACTCGTTTGGAAATCGAAACCTGCTGGAACTGTTTTGATGTTAACCTTAAAACCGAGAGATTCCCACGCCTCTTTCAAAATCTCACACAAAGACTTTTGGTATTCGTAGTCAAAAACTTTCAAGGTCAGCACTTTTTGTGCCTCGGTGAGTTTTAACTCGCTGACAAGTTTTTTTGCTTGGTTTATGTTATACTCGTTGATGCCCGAAATTTCAGGATAGCCTGCAATCGGGAAGACAAAGGTTTGTGCGTCAAGCTGAAATTTCTGACGCAAACGCTCGTACGGAATTGCAAAGAGCAAGGCTTTCCGTAATTTCGCATCCTGCACATTTTTGTCCCGTGCGTTAAAAAAGAAAAACGAAGTTGCAAACATCGGTGCATAACTGATGCAGTTGCCAGGAACATCCCCAGGCGAGGCACGCTTGCTCCACTGAATTTCGCCGCGGTTAAAACTTTCGGCACTTTGCCCTTCCGGTATGTCCATACGCAAAACCATTTTTTGCAACTCGACGGAGGCAGCATCCCAGTAATGTGCATTTTTTACAAAAGTGATTTGCTTTCCGTCATATTCCAAAACGCGAAAAGCACCACTAGAAATAGGAATAAACGCATTTTTTGCCGTTATTGTTTTTGGCGATTTTTGGTACTGCACAGCAAAATCCAATTGTGACGGATGCACCGCCGCAAAAGCTGGATTGCAAAGAATGCTCGCCAAATGCGGTGTCGGTGTTGTTAAATAAACCGACAAGGTATGCACTCCTTCGACGTAAATCGCAACACTGTTTTTATCTTTATTTTTGCCAGTTCGATACTCATTTGCACCTTGGATACAATCCAAAAGCGAAGCGTACGAAAAATCGGCACTGGGCGAAAGCAAACTCATCCAGCTTTGTTTGATTATCTCCGCCGTAATCGGGTCGCCATTTTCAAAGCAAGCATTTTCCTGCAATTCAAACCGCCATGTTTTTCCGTTCACGGTAAACGACTTTGCAAGTGCCTTCACTGGCAACGCAGAATAAGCATCATAGGTAAAAAGCCCTTCACTGATTGCAGTTGCCATCTGCATATCTGAGCTATCGAACAAAAGCTGCGGATGCAAAATTGGAAACCTGTCGTTTAGCTCAAACGAAAACGCCTGATTGCGTTCGGCTTCCTGTGCATAACCTGCAAAAAACGTAAAAGACAAAATGAATGCTACAAATAATCGTTTCATAAATTTCCCCGTGCGGTAAGCGAAATCGAAAACACCGCAATCATTAAACATCGCACATCAAAATAAATTACAGCTATCTCGATACTTTGTATCTTTGCTCACCGAAGCTTTTTTATCTTTTCTGTCATTCCACGTGTTGTTTGCAGTTTGGCTTTTTAGTTTTAAGTTTCCAGAACGGTTTTGCATTTGTGTAAAAAAACTTTTTTTCAAAACCCAAAAGCCTTTTGCGAAATAGGTTTTATGTTTTATTTCAGACGAGAGACAAACTGCGATTGTGTTTTTGTTGCACGGACGTTCTTGCCAAAACTCAGCTTTATGAGTATATTACACATTATGGAAAGCATTAAAGAAAACTTAGAGAAAATTCGAGAGCGAGTTGCGGCTGCGTGTTTGCGTTCGGGACGAAAAACAAACGATGTGCGATTATTGCTTGCGACAAAAACCGTGCCGCCACAAATTATTCTGGAAGCCTTTGCGTGCAAAGCCACACTCATCGGTGAAAACCGCGTCCAAGAATTATTGGAAAAATATGACGCTTTAAAAAATGTGCCACATGAGAATCATTTTATCGGGCATTTGCAAAGCAACAAAATAAAAAGCGTCATCGACAAAGTGAACTGCATTGAATCGGTTGACACATTGGAGCTTGCACAAAAGTTGAACGCTCGTTTAACCGAGCAAAAAACCTCGATGAATATTTTTATCGAAGTGAACACTTCTGGCGAACTCACCAAAAACGGCTGCAAGCCAGCAGATGTTTTCACGCTCATCGAGCAAATTGCGGAGCTTCCTGCGTTGAATATTCGAGGGCTGATGACAATCGGAGCGTTGACCGAAGAGGAAAAAGAAGTCAGAAAGTGTTTTGTGCTTCTCAGAAATATCGCCGAAAAAATAAACGCACAAAAGACAAACGTTCGGATAGACGAGCTTTCGATGGGAATGTCGAGCGACTTTGAGTGGGCGATCGAAGAGGGTGCAACAGAAATTCGTGTCGGCTCTGCGGTGTTTGGTTTTCGTCCAAAAAACATTTAGCGGCGATTATGCAAACGTTGTTTTCCGCCGCCGAGCTGCAAAACGCAGACGAGGTTTTGCATTCATCGTTGCTTCAAAACTTAATCAAAAAAGATGCACGGCGGCTTGACATTTTAACCGAGTTTTTTCGAGCGTCTGCGATTCCGTATTCGGTTGTGTCTTTGAAACAGCATCGGCATTGTATCGTTCGCTTCGAGAAAAAATACTATTCGTCAAATATGGGCATCAAGACGCTGATGGCTCATTACGACCGTGCTGGCAATGAGTTCGGTGTAAACGACAATACGAGTGCTTGCGTGCAGCTTGCTTTTTTTGCAAAAGAATTACTCGACAAAGATAAGCCTCACAACATTCAGCTTATTTTTACCGACGGTGAGGAGTTGGACAAAAAAAGCATAACAGAGCAGGGCGCGTTTTTGCTGGGACTGGGCTTGCGGGAACTCAATTTACACCGTGAGCAAACAGTGTTCGTTTTCGACTTGTGCGGTTCAGGCGACACTTTGATTTTTTCGGACGCAGGAATTTTTTCCCGAGATGCCGAAAAGGTGCGGATGCTCAAAAGCTTGCAGCAACGTGCAATGCAATACGCTGCAAAGGCAAACTTGCCAGCCCTTGTTTTGCCGACTGCGTTCAGCGACAACGCAGGATTACTTGCGAGCGGCATCACCGCCCAGTTGATAACAGTGTTACCAAAAGCGGAGGCGGTTCAGTTCCAAAGCGTTTTGAAACAGTTGCAAAGCAAGCTTTCTACAGAAAAATTCAACGAATTGGTAAAAACTTCAGTGATAGAAAGTGGCGGCAGTGAAGCCTTTGAAAAGGTAAAACCAGCAACTTGGAAAACTATGCACACCGCCGATGACAGGTTTGAGCGTTTGAACGTCGAAGCGTTCGCCTTGATACGAAGATACTTGGAAGAGCTGGCACACGATTAACCAGTGTGCCAAAACTATAACTTTGATTACTGCACGTCAGATGCACACTCACTTTCAACCTGAGGTTTATTTTCAAGTGCAGCCAAATTTCCTTCCGAGCCCAATTTGATTATTTCTTCAAACTCATCTTTTTCGATAACTTCCTTTTCGAGAAGCCTTTTTGCAATGTATTCGATAATATCTCGCTTTGATTTCAAAAGTGCAACAACTGCATCATATCGTTCGTTGATGAGCCGTGCAATTTCTTCATCAATATATTGCTGCGTCGTTTCGGAATATTCGCGAACAAGTGATGGTTCACCAGTACGCGAACCGTAGCCAGAGCCTCGCTTTGTGAGAGAAACGTTTTTGAACTTTTCGCTCATGCCGTATTTAGTAATCATTTCGCTCACCATATCGGTTGCACGCATTAAATCGTTGCCCGCACCTGTCGAAACTTCGCCGAACACAACATCTTCAGCAGCCCTTCCTGCCAACAACACGTCAACTTCCGCAAGCATATCTGCCTTTGTGTGAAGGTAAGTGTCTTCATCGGGAATGTTGAGCGTGTAGCCCAATGCAGCAATGCCTCGCGGAATAATCGAAATTTTATGCACAGGGTCTGCACCTTTTGTAAAGGCTGCCGCGATTGCGTGCCCAGTTTCATGGTAAGCAACAATCGTTCGCTCTTTGTCTTTGATGACGCGGCTTTTTCTCTGCAAACCGCCGATGTTTTTCTCGACAGCTTCGTGTAAGTCGTCCATATTGACTAGCTTGCGACCGGCACGAACCGCCATCAAAGCGGCTTCGTTTATGACGTTTGCCAAATCAGCTCCAGAAAAGCCACTCGTCATTTTTGCAATATCATTCAAATCCACAGAGTTTTCCATCTTCACATTCTTTGAATGAATTTTCAAAATTTGCTCACGCCCGCGGACATCTGGTCTGTCAACAACAATCTGTCTGTCAAAACGTCCTGGACGCAAAATTGCTGGATCCAAAACGTCAGGTCGGTTAGTCGCCGCCAAAACAATGAGTCCGCTCGTCGCATCAAAGCCGTCCATTTCTACGAGAAGTTGGTTGAGCGTTTGTTCTCGCTCATCGTTGGAATTAATCGAATTGATTCGAGACTTTCCGATTGCATCAAGCTCGTCGATAAACACAATGCAAGGTGCTTTTTCGCGAGCTTCCTTAAAAAGTTTACGCACGCGCGATGCACCGACACCGACAAACATTTCAACAAATTCGGAACCGCTTATTTTGAAAAAAGGCACTCCCGACTCGCCTGCGACAGCCCGTGCAAGCAAAGTTTTTCCAGTTCCAGGCGGTCCCACAAGCAAAACGCCTCGAGGAATTTTACCGCCAATTTCAGTGTACTTTTTTGGATTTTTCAAAAAGTCGACAACTTCGACAAGCTCCTCTTTCGCTTCATCGACACCTGCGACATCCGAAAAGCGTGTCTCAACCTTCCCTTCAACAATAGTTCCGCCGACATTCTGTCCAGACGACAAAACACCGCCGCCTAAGCCTCCGCCGATATTTTTCGCGATACGCCTCATCATAAAACTGAATAAAATAAAGATAAGCAAAAACGGAAAAACCCACTGGAAAATTTCCATTAAGAAATTTGACTCTTTCGCTTTTACAGAATAAATAATCTTTTTTTCATCGAGCAGTTTCAAAAAGTCATCGGTTAATACTCCGACAGTTCTAAAGTTACTGTTTTGCGTTCCGGCAAAAATAGCAAGTGCGGAATTATTTCCGTTTTGTTTCGCTGCCGTTGAAGTATATCCTAAAAAATAAACAGAACCGATTTCGACGTATTTAATTTCGCCGCGTTCAATTCTGTCTTTGAACTCGGAAAAAGGTATCAATGACGAATCTGTCGCTGTTGTCAAAAGCTGATTTATTAAAACCAACACAAACAAAAAAAGTCCGATTAAAATCCAAAGCGGAAAGCCCCCTCCAGACTTTGGCGGTTTTTTATTGTTTTGATTTTGGTCGTTAAAAAATCCGAAAGGGTCGTTCGGATCTCTATCATCTTGGCTCATAATCACCTCGTAATAATTAAATAAAAATATACTATAGGGAACAATATACTAAAAAACGCAAAAATAGTTAAGACTTTATTTTTCTTTTTTTGCATGCATTTCGTTCACGCATGCATAATTTGCGGTCGATTTTAGAAAAATTCTGCCTGAGCTTTTTGTTCTTCTGCTATCGTCGTACTTGACCCGTGTCCCGGATAAACTGCCGTGTCAGCTGGTAAATGCAGTAGTTTTTTTAGCGATTGGGTAATGTCCTTTTCGCTACTACCGTATAAGTCGGTTCGTCCGCGCGTGTGCCGAAAAAGCGTGTCGCCTGCAAACAGAGTTTTTTCCGCCTCGGAATAAAAACACACCGAGCCGGGCGTGTGTCCAGGCGTGTGGATAACCGTAAATCCGTTGACTATGTCGCCATCGTGGATAATGTCGGTTGGCTGCGGAAAATTTTTATGCGTTGTTTCGTATTCCTTTATATAACGCTCCATGTGAATCGGTGCAAAGCACTTCAAGTGTTCCGCAATTCCAGTGTCGCCCAAGTACAAGCGGTCTGCCTCATGAATATAAATCCGCGAATCAGGATACTTTTCCAGCAAGTCAGCAACACCGCCCACGTGGTCAAAATGCCCGTGTGTCAACATAATCGAAAGCTTTTTTACGCCGCTTGCTGCAATGTATTCAAGGAGTTCATCGTCAGCTCCGCCTGGATCGACAACCGCCATCGTTGCATCATCAAGCTTAAAACAATATGTGCGAACAAATAGAACGCCCGTGTAAATCAACTTCATTTCCATACGGTACTTATATCACTTTTGTTTTTTCAATTCAAGAGGTTTTTTTTATTTTTGGGAATTTCGCAAAATGGTTTAACATCGCACATACTTTACAGCCTCTAGTGTGAGCAATGAAAAAATAAAAGTATCTTGTGGACGACTTGGCTTTTAGCGTGTCGTAAAATACTTTTGAGAAAAGTAGGCAACCGAAAGGTTGCCCGTGGATAAACTTTTCGGTGAAAAAAATAATTACACATTGAAGATTCGAGGATTTTGTGCAAATTGATTTTGTGACTCTCATAAATTGCACACTTGAATTTTTTTTTAATACGTGATAGATTGCTCCAAAATCTATAATATGGGGGATTTTTGATGAAAAAGAATGTTACAATAATTTTGTTGATGACACTTTTGTTTGTTTTTTCGTGTAAAAGCCAACCGAAAGCCGCTTTGAAAGATGAAACCAAAAAAGCGGAAACGAGTGTATCGGTTGCTGAAGGTTCTTCTGCGACAAATGCGGACGGAAAAACAAGCACGGGGACGGCAAAGCCCGCTCCCGAAAAGGTCGAGCCGAAACCTGCTGAGCCTAAGCCTGCCGAACCGAAGGTTGTAGAGCCTAAGGTTGATCCTGCAAAGGCACCTGCAGAAGCTGAGCTCAAAAAAGCGGAAGGGCTTTTGGCTGAATGCACAAAAGCTGGAGTGCCGAAAGTATTTCCGAGCGAATTTAACGCCGCAAAAGCCGACGTTAATGCTGCGAAGGATGCCGCAAACGCGAAAAACTATGCGAAAGCAAAAGCGTCAGCCGTGGAAGCTCAAAACAAGTTGCAAACGCTTTTAAACTTGAACGCAGCGGCGAACGTGAAGTCGGATATCGCGACGCGCAAATTTGAAGGTGCAAGTGCGCAAGAGTACACTAACGCAGAAATTGCTTACATTAAGGCAGGCGAAACCTTTGGGAAAAATACCGTGCAGGCTTTGAACTATTCAAAAACGGCTTTGCAAAATTATGAAAGCGTTTTGAGCAAGGGCTATGTTGCTTGGGTAAAAGGTGCATTTGAAGCGGCAACAAAATCGAAAGCTCAATGCGACTCAATTAAAGCCTCGAAAGCTGCCGCTACCGAATATGCAACCGCCGACAAGTTGTACGTCAGCGGAAAAGCCTTCGAGCAAAAAAAGAACTACGATGATGCTTATGCTGCATACATCGCTTCAAACGAGCAGTTCACGCGTATTTACGACAAGGTCAGCGTTTTGCGTGCCGAAGCACTGAAAGCAATGGAGCGAGCATCTGCACAACAGCAAATCAGTTCTGAGCTTGCAGCCGAAGCCGATGTAGTCATTCCACTCAAGGAAGGCGACCCAACCAATATTAAAGACGCTGCAGAATCGGTGAACGCAACACAACCACCTGCAATCGAAAATGCACCGGCAGACACCGGTTCTGGAAATTAAGGAGACTTGAGATGAAAAAAATTTTATCCGCAATTTTACTTTTAGCAATGAGTGTTTGTTTTGCGGCTGAGTTATCTTACGATAACAATCAATATCAGCGAGAGAGCCGACGATACAGTGAACTTGCACAAAAAGCATTTGACTCTGGTGATTACGCATTATCGATTGAGTATGCAAAAAAGGCAGAAGAGTTAGCGGCAAAGTCTTACGAGTACATTCAGTTGATGCTCGCACGCTCCGAAGCCGAAGCTCAAATGAATCGAGCTCGCACTCGATACACGTGGGCGAAAAATAACGGTGCAGATAAAAAAGAACCTGCCGCCTTTGCACTTGCAACTGAAGCCTTGAACGCAGGCGGCTTGGCGTTCGACAATGAGCAATACGATGTGGCAGTTGTTTGTGCCAACAAAGTTTTGGACGCTTTGAGCGTTGTTAAAGGCGATGAGTCAACCTTTGCCGCCTTGCCCAAGCAATACACAATTCGCACGTTCCGCGGCGAAAAAGACTGCTTGTGGAACATCGCAAAAAATCCCGCCGTTTACAACGACCCATTCAAATGGAAGATTTTATACGAAGCCAACAAGGACAAGCTCCCCGACCCGAATAATCCGAACTGGGTTGAGTCCGGCATCGTCTTGGACATTCCAAGCATTTCTGGCGAAACACGCTCTGGCATGTATGACCCGAAAGAGATATATAAAAACTTCGGTGTAAAACGTTAAAAATTATTTTGACGCATGCACCATAGCAATAAGCTAAAAAGTGCACTGCGTAAACCAGCCGTCAATTTACAACATTGCGTTGTAAATTGACGAGCGTCATTCTTTGCAAGTTCAATTTCACCTGCGGTGCGACAATGCACAAATGATTTACCTAACGTAGTAAATGTGCAATGTTCGCTCTTCATTGTCAAGTCCAAAATTAAATCACACGACTAGCAAGCATTCAATCCAGCGTTTACAAATTATAAAACGGAACAATTACCTTCATCGTCGGACAAAAAAACCGTCGGAATATTTTTTGTAAAAAGCCCAACTTCGACAACGCCCGCAATCAGCTTTATTTTGTCCTCGTAAAGTTTAGGCTCAAACGGTTCTCGAAATCGTGCATCCAAAATCATATTGCCGTTATCAGTAATCACAGGTCCTTGCTTCGGTACACCGCCTTCACGCAATGTACACTCAGCTCCGAGTTTTTTTAATTCGGCAATACAACTCGTTCGAGCTTCCCCGATAATTTCAATCGGTATCGGAAAACTGATTCCTAAATTTTTTACACATTTGCTTTTTGTTGCAACGATAAAATATTTTTCCGAATTGTATGCAACAATTTTTTCCAAAAGCAATGCTGCCCCGCCTCCTTTTGTTACGCATTTATCTGGAGCAACTTCATCAGCTCCGTCAATCGTAAAATCCAGTTTTCCGCCAATCTGTTTTGCATTCAGAGAGTACACTGGTATGTTTAGTTTTTCACACAAAAGCATCGTCTGAAAGCTCGTTGAAACTGCAACGATATTTTGCAACATTCCTTTTTGAATATACTCAGCTAAACGCTCGACAACTTTCACCGCCGTTGAACCAGTCCCCAAACCGATTTTCATATTTGAATGCAATATATTTTTGTCAACCAAATAATCTACAGCAAAATTTGCAACAATTATTTTTTGTTCATCACTTGAAACCTTACTCATAATTCCTTCTCGTAAATATTTTAAATTGTTCAATTGCTTGCAACTCAAGCATTTGATATCCGTTAGAAATTTTGCAGCCACTTTTTTTTGCACGCTGCAAAAGTTTTGTCCGCTCTGGCTCATAAATTAAATCAAACACTTTTTCTGTCCCGTTAAAATTATAAAAATAAATTGGGTCGTCAGAAATGTTCTCTGGAGAATTACTGCAATCCATAATGCAATTTATGATAAGCGACGAATGCTCTTGCAGCTTTTCTATCGTCTCGTTTGTGTTAGCAAGAGTGCAAAAATCAAAGCCGAAACGTTTCGCTAACTTTTCAGCTTTTGTTTTTGTTCGATTAAATATGCACACAGGTTTATAGTTTCGCCGTATCTTTTCCGCAAGGCGTCTTGTCGGTTCAAGCTTTTTTATTTTTGCTCTTTGTTCAAAAAGTTTTGCAAGCACATAACAAACAGCTTCCGCCGCACCGCCAGCACCAAGCACCGCAACTCTTTGCTGCGTAATTTTTTTATCGCCCAAAAATTCCAGCAACGCTTTTTCAAAACCGATGATGTCCGTATTATAACCAAGCCATTCACCATTGTTGTTTACCAACGTGTTAATCGCCTTTAACTCTGGCGGAACTGTTTCGGTAACATCAGCAACTTCGTATGCATCTTTTTTAAACGGTGCAGTAATTGACAAGCCCTGCACGTTTAACTTTTTTGCAAAGCGAAACACATCAGAAAAATTATCCGCAGAAATTGAAACATAACACGCAGAATAATTTTGCTTTTGAAAAGCTGCATTTTGAATTAGCGGGCTTTTACTTTTCTGCACATCCTTTCCAGTAACCGCATAAATTTTTGGTTGGTCGCCCACTCGCTTAAAACCGTACAAGTCATTTAATGTAATCGGATCAATCAACGACGCTTGCAACGAATTCCGCTTAATATATTTTGCTGGAAATGTATACACAATTTCAGAACCAAGTCGCTGCGAAAAAATTCGCGACAACGAGCCATATTTACCAATTCCACTTACAATGTATGGCTTTTTAACTTTTGGACTTTGCAACAAAAGTGCCGCGAGGTCTGGCAATGTCGGAACAACCGTCGCTAACTTTACAATATCGTCTTCAGTTTTACGAATTGCTTCCATCTCTTTCACAATATTGCTGAGTGGCTTAAAAGTATGCAAGCTTCGAATAATTTTTATATCAAATGCTTTTGCGGCTTCTTCCAATCCCGACGACGGAAAATCACTTTCAAAATCAACGTACGCAAAATTTTTGCGATAATCATTATCCAAAAACGCCAATGCTTTTGCAAGAACCGTCAAACGAGCACCTTCTCCATCTTTGAATTTACCACCGTCAATTAATCTTCGACAAGTTAAAATAACAGGTGCTTGCACCAACGACGGGAATTTCCGCACATAAAAAGTTTCGTTTGAAAAAAGTAAATCAACACGCAATTCCAAAATATCATAATATCCTTCGTATTCTTTTGCGAGTTGCAAATTACCTTCGATTGTCTCTTCAGTTAGCACCAAACAAACTTTTGTAGCCATTTTGCGATTGTATCAAAAATAAAAAAAATTTTCTACTGTAAGATTTTATACTTGAGCATTTAACAAGCGGAGAATAATTTACGGAGCTGCATACTGAAGTACTTCACTTGCCGTTTTCGCTTTGTCGTAATTGTTGTAAATCTGTACCGAAGACGCTAGAACCCATCCGTCATTAATTTTGATCCAAAGCTTTTGAAAACTATTTTCATCTTTTACGATGTAGGTTTCCTGTATTTTAAAAATTTCCGCATAACGTAAATGTGCGACAATAATTCCGCCACGTCCAGGTATGTCAAAGCTCGTTACATATTTTTCGTTAATGACAGCAAAATTATTTTCGTTAAATGACTCGCCTTGGTCTTGAAAAGAAAATTCATTCACCTCAAGTTTTTTTGTGCAGGAGCAAAGCATCAATATCACGATAAAAAACGCACTATACTTCATAGCATTCACTAAAATAAAATCGCTTGTGCAAAAAATAGATGCAGAACTCCGATTGCACATGAAATGTAACCAATGATAACACTGTATTCATTTATTTGTGCAACAAAGCTTGGAAAACTGTCAGCTTTTCCTATCGCTGCAAGATACCGATATGAAAAAATTCCAAACAGCATCGTGCAATTAAGTACTGGAAACAAATCTCCGATTAAATACATCGTGGCGTCAGCGGCATTAGCTTTAACGGGAAAAAAGATTTTAATTATCGCCAAAAGAATTGCAACGACGGCACAAGTTAACTGAAAAGTTTTATTCTGAAAAAAAGATTCACCATCGGCAAAGCCTCGAAGCAATATTCCGTTTTCGATTCCCGAAAACAAAACGCCCGCACAAACGCAAAAAAATACGGTAAAAAAATAAATTGGCAACATGGCGATAATTATACTTGCAAATATTTTTTTTTCAACAAGCTAGAAAAAGTTTTTTATAAGCACAAGGATAATTAAATGCAAAGGATAGAACACATAGAAAAAATATTTTTTTGCAGCTTGTTTTATTTGCGATGCGTTTTGTACTTTTACATTCGCTTTTTTACCGTTGTACAAAACTATAAATGGCACAACCCCAAAAAGCCCCGTCATAAAAAACTGAAAGTAATAATATTTTTCAAAATACGTTACGTTTTCTGTAAATGCCTGCAAAAAATTAAATCGGTTTAATGCAATATAATTTTTTATCACACTCACATAATGATTAAAAAAAATCCACACTGGGATTGAAAGCACGTATACAATAACTTTTAAAATAAGTTTTTCACGAAGAGTATAAAAAATTACCGCAAGCATTAACGGATAAAATGTCCAATCGCAAAAAAGCGAAAGTAGAAAAATCAAAAAGCTAAAAATTATTTTTGACAAAATGCATAATTTACTTTTAAAAAGCAAAGTTAAAAGCAATAGAGACAAAAACAATGCAGCAATGATACCAGTCATAAAATAAATAATTTTCATCGGCACAAATAAAAAATCACCGAAAGTAAAATACGCAAAAGTAAAATGTGAAATCAATGCAAACACAAAAAGCCTTATCAAATACGCATACAAGTTGTGCGTATGCACAAATCCTTCAACCAAACAAAACACCATCAGCGGCATAGTGAGCCGCCCGACTCCTCGTAACACCTGATACAAAATAAAATTAAAACTTTGCGGCGAGCTTGCCAGTGCAGACGCACGTAAAAAAAGTGCGGTGATATGATCAATTACCATTGCAATTATAGCGACAATTTTTAAATCAAATGCTGAAAGTTTTTTCATCGGTTTATTCATTGACGTGCGTCATAATTATTCGGAGTAAGATATATTGCTTTGCCTTCATCAAAATGCGGCAAACAAAAAAGAGAGCGGTCATTGGTATGTCCATTGTATAAACACGTAACACTGTCGTTCGCTGAAACCAGCATCACATGCGACTCATCAGTCAACGAAACAAAACCGCCTGGACTTACGGCCGAATAATCAACTGCAAAAAATTTTCCGTCACGTTGCATATATTCGGTTAAACCTCCGTTCTGCGTTCTTGCATTTCCCGTGCGAATCCAAGAAAGAGAATCAGCGTGCCATTCTTCGGTTTGAGCTGCCCCGCCTTCATGCAAGCACTGAGAAACAAAATTTGCACAATCATTTTCGTAAGCACTATATTGACGATTCCACTTTAGCTTATCCGCATTTGCATTTTTCGGATTCGATGAAAACCTTAACGCATACGCAACCGCTCGTGCATTATCAAACGAAATACAACTTGATTTTCGCTTTGCTGCATTAAGCAAAAAATTTTCCCCCTGAGCAATTAACTGTTCATCTGTCGGAAGTTTTAAACAACTTATGCTCTGCACTTCATTGTATGTCGAAAGTGAAATCGACTCTGAAATAAAATTATCCGCACTATCAGTTGCAACACTCAAGATATTATATTCAGTTTGCATCACACCGACATAACTTTCAAGCTCCTTAACTTTTTTATCAAACACTTGCTGTGCATACTTTCTGCTATTTGTCAAATGCAATGCCACTTTCATTCCTTTAACAAAAGGCAAATCATTCACCGAAGTGTAGCGCAACTTTTTTTGAACTTCCACAAAAAAATACGTCCGCTCACTCTGCTGCTTTAATTCATCAGTCGAGTAATTAAATGCACGAACCCTCACATTATTATAATGCAATTCATACATTGACGAAAAAAGTTTTTCAAAAAACAAAGATGCTTTTTTATTTTCTCTGCGGAATGGATTCAGCATCTCGGAATTCTTTTTTACAGGAAATGCACTTTGCGATACCGCAGTTTTACTTTCTTGCGTATTTTGCGAAACTTGTGTCAGTGCGTTTTTATTTTTAAACTCGTTATACCGAAACAATAACAACGCACCAGCAACACCGTACAACGCAATCAGCACAAATACAACAATTCGTTTTCGTTTGCTTTTTGAAGCTAACATAATTTACATTTCAATTCCCTTGCGTGCGGAAACTCCTTGATTGTAATAATGCTTGATCATCTTCATTTCAGTTACCAAATCTGCTGCTTCAATAATTTCTTTTTTTGCATATCGCCCTGTCAGCACAAGCTCAACCGTTTCAGGTTTGTTCTTGATAATTTTCAAAATTCGCTCTGTACTCAGTAAGCCATACATCAATGCAACATTTATTTCTTCCATTATTACAACATCGTACTCCGCAGAATTAATAATCGCCTCAATTTTTTTTAAACCTTCTTCAGCTTTATCAATGTCGCGTTGCGTCGGCTCATTATGCACAAATTGTGCAGTGCCATATTGCTCAATCACCAAGTTAGGTAAAAACTCTGGAGCCTTCAACTCACTGTATGGCATACCTTTCAAAAACTGTCCGATATAAACTTTATAACCCGCACACACAGCACGCAGTGCCAATCCAAACGCTGCGGTTGTTTTTCCTTTTCCGTCACCAGTATAAACCTGCACGTACCCTCGTTTCATTTTTCACATCTCCTATTTAAATATTTGATACACAAATTATAAACTGATGCAAAAATTTTTCAAGCTTATATAACGGTTTTGATTTAATTATGTTTGAGCTTAATGGTCACCTCTAAAAACTAATGTTTTTAGAGGTTCCTTAATACGAAATATTCACCGCGGCTTCGTTTGCTCTTGCTGCAAAATCCACATTTGCGGAAACTCGCTCGCAAACTTCATCCGCTCGCTAGTAGCATTGTTCTTTATATCCGCAATGCACGCCAAATAAAATTCTGCAAGTCGTGAATTTGCATCGTAATTTTTTAGTTTATTAAATTGCAGTGTCGCAATATTATATTGCTGCAAGTTAAAATAACTTTCCCCGATAAACAATTTCAAAAGCGGCACCGTTTCAATTTTGAAATTCAGTTTAATAAAACTTTCAAGCGACTGCAAAATTTTATACGCATTTTTATCGTGCATTTGCGTGAGATAAATTAAATACGCATAGTAAATATCATAGGCTTCACAATCATCGCTATTAAACAATTTAGAAATTTCCAGATTGTGCTTTTCAATTTCAGCTTCGTTCAATGCCGCTTCACAATTAAACTCTCGGTAAATTTTTTCGCACAAAGCAAAAAATTCCGCGGGATACTTTCGCACAATTTTTGCCTTGAACAAAACCCACGGCGGAATAAAATAAACATTTGACACAGCATCGATAATTCCGTCATCATCGTAGTCATAAAAAAAATTAAGCTCGCCGTCATCGGTGTATTCAACAAAAGCAAAAGTCCCCAATTTTATTTCGCCTTGATATGCAGTCAAAAAACCAGACGTGTGCAAAATAAAATCCGAAAGCGGACGGCTTCCAAATAAATTCGATTGCAAAATTTTAATGCGAACGCCGTCTTTCAAAAATTTTTCCTGATTATATTCGTGTGCATCTTGCATTTGATCAAACGAATAATTTTTAATTCTAAAGCCGAAAGAATCTCCGACATCAAACGCAAAAACTTTTCCAGCTGCAAGTGCTAAAAACACAAACAGACAAAACACACACTTTACTTGCAATCGTCGCACCATCGCTTCAAAACTTCCACTACTTAAAAAGCTTTTTAACGGAGCCAAGTAAACCGCGTGCAAGTTGATTTCCGATTGAACGCGAAAAACCTGTCAGCACTTGTCCGCCAACTTTTTCGATTGTGCTTTTCGGCTGACTGCGTTTTTGCCGTGCAAGTTGTGCCTGCTGTTTTTCCAGTTCTTTCTTTTGCAGTTCGAGCTGCTGTGCCTGTGCTTCCTGTTCAAATCGCTGCGTTAAAATTTCATGTGCAGAAATTCTATCAATGCTGTCTTTGTATTTTAAAAATAACGGCGACGATGAAACAATTGCTTGCACTTTGCTGGTATCGGTTGTGCCGATTTTACTTGCAGGCGACGTAATCAACACTTTGTCTGTAACGCTCGGAGAACCGTCAGCTTGCAACACACTCACCAACGCTTCACCTGTACGCAACGCTGTAATTTCATCTGCAATTTTCAAATTAGGATTGCTTCGAAACGTCATCGCAATTTGAGCAATCGCTTTACTGTCTTTCGGTGTGAAAGCTCTAAGTGCGTGTTGAATGCGGTTACCCAACTGCGACAAAATCTTTTCGGGAATATCTGTCGGGTTTTGTGTTACAAAAAAAATCCCCACGCCCTTTGAACGAATGAGACGTATTACCTGCTCGATTTTATCAATCAAAACTTGCGGACAATTTTCAAACATCAAGTGAGCTTCATCGAAAAAGAAAACACATTTGGGTTTTTCCAAATCGCCAGCCTCTGGTAACACTTCGCAAATCTCGGAGAGAAACATCAACAAAAACGCCGAATACAAATTGGGCTTTTGATATAATTGCGTTGCATTTAAAATATTAATCACACCAGCACCGCTTCCATCTGGAATAAAAAAATCTCGAATGTCCAAAGCTGGTTCACCAAAAAAGTTTTCTGCGCCTTCCGTTTCAAGTTTCAAAATGCTACGTTGAATTGCACCAATTGATGCACTCGAAATATTGCCGTATTTTAATTTTAGCTCATTAGCATTTTCACCAATGAAAAGCAATATCGCTTTTAAATCTTTTATATCAAGCAACAATAGATTGTTATCATCGGCTACCTTGAACGCAATGTTCAGCACGCCAGCTTGCGTTTCGTTCAAATTAAAAAGTTTCGCCAATATAAGCGGTCCCATTTCAGAAACCGTCGAGCGTAGCGGAATACCCAATCGATTAAAAAAATCCCACACGCGAATCGGAAACGGTTTAAAAGTAAAATCATCCATTCCAAAAAGCTGCATACGCTTTTGAATATGCTCGTTCATCGAGCCTGCTTCACAAAAGCTCAAAAGGTCGCCTTTCACATCTGGCAAAAAAACGGAAATCCCCAAATCGCTAAAACTCTCCGCAAGCACTTTGAGCGTTACAGTTTTTCCCGTTCCCGTCGCTCCCGCAATCAAACCGTGACGGTTAAGCATATTCGACAAAAGATAAACCTTCTCGCTGCCCTGCCCCAAAAAAATCTTTTCCATAAAAACACCTTTTCGCAGTTTAGCACAATTCCGCAAAAAATAAAAGAGAGAAAATCGACATGGCTTTGCTTTTACAAAATTACTTGCGTAAAAATATTTTTTTTGTGGTGTTTGTAAACGATAAAGCTCATCCACGGGGCGAATTAAAATCCTTTATGGATTTTAATTCGCCCTACGTGTGTCAAACGCTGATTCAGCAATTTGTACAAGATGGCAACCGAAAGGTTGCCTGTGGATAAGCTCAGCCGTTTACAAATAAAAATAAAAATGATATAATTGAAAGAGTAGTGAAATAGTGAGGATATATAATCGTCGGTTATGTGAAGGTGTAAATTTATGAATCTGTTTTTGTTAGTTGCGACGAAGATGTTAATTGGCTTTTTTGCAATGGTGATAATAATAAATATATCGGGCAAGGGAAATTTATCTCCATCGTCAGCTAGTGACCAAATTATCAATTATGTGTTCGGTGGAGTTATGGGCGGCGCTATTTACAACAGTAGTGTTCGAATACCTGATTTTATTGTTGTTTTGTGCATTTGGTGCGTCTTTGTTCTATGGATGAAATGGGTAAAGGCGCACAATGTAAGGGCTAAGCAGCTTATAGACGGCAAGGCGTTAATTATAATCGATGACGGCAAAATAGATATCACAAATTGCAAGAAAGCTCGGCTTTCAGCTCACGATGTAGCTTTTAAACTTCGTACCAATGGTATTTACTCA
Organism: uncultured Treponema sp.; assembly: GCA_937890985.1. Taxonomy (GTDB): domain Bacteria; phylum Spirochaetota; class Spirochaetia; order Treponematales; family Treponemataceae; genus Treponema_B. Next base: position 24,410 of record CALAEM010000045.1, read on the forward strand.
TCAAAGGCGGTAAAGAGAGCTTTAGTCGAACAAAATGGGCAGTTTATTATCATACAAGCTGGTGAAGAAAATCCAAAGTTTCCGATTATCACAGACGGTCATATACAAAACGACATTCTTGAAGTAATTGGCAAGGATGAAAAATGGCTTATGGATGAATTGAGAAAGCAGGGCATAGATAAATATAGCGAAGTGTTTTTGGGTGAATACGTCGACAATTCTTTGATAGTAACTACTTATAAATAACGGGCTTGATATAATGGGATACTTAACTTCTATCAAAACGGCAATGGCAGTATTTTCAGTTTTGGCGTTCGCTATTACATTGCCTTATATGATTTTCAATTATCGAAAGTATGGCTCAATAAGCAAGTTACGCACGTTAATTTTATATTCGTTTGTTTATTATTTACTAACTGTGTATCTTTTGGTTATTTTACCGTTGCCTAATCCAAAGGCTATTCATACCAGTTATACGGAAATGTTAAATCTAATTCCATTTTCGTTTGTTGTGGACTTTATCAAAAAAAGTCCATTTGTTTTATTTAAGCCAGCAACGTGGATTACGGTGTTGAAGCATCCTTCTTTTTATGTGCCAGTCTTTAATGTCGTGATGTTAATTCCATTTGGAATTTACTTGCACTATTATTTTAAATGTAGCTTTAAGAAGACGATGGTATTTACAGCTTTATTGAGTTTGTTCTTTGAATTAACACAATTATCTGGAGTTTATTTTATATATCCTGGACCTTATCGTTTATGCGATATCGATGATATTATTCAAAATGTAGCAGGCGGTTGTATCGGTTATATTTTTGGAGGATTAGTCATTAAGCTACTTCCGTCAAGAAATGCAATTGACGATAAGGCATTGAAAGACGGCACAAAAGTTTCTGCAATTCGTCTTTGTCTCTCGCTCATCATTGATTCATGGATTGTTAGTATTCCATGCAGCTTATTGAATGGCGTATTAAAAGTATCAATTCCTCTTCCAGTGTGTTTGGCTTTATATTTTAGTTTGCTTCCCTTGTTATTAAATGGCAAAACACTCGGGAGTGCTTTGTTGGAATTTCGCATCGAGTTTGAAAATGCAAAATGCGTGCGTACGATTCTACGAGGCTTATTGTTAACCGCGTACTTTTGGTTAATTCCTTCAGGGCTGTTGGAGCTAAGCAATCAGTTTAACAATGGTGCAAAAGCTCTGTTTTTTCTCGTTTTGTATGCGATTACTTTGTTAGCATGGGTTGCATGGGTTCTGTTTGCTGTGATTACAGTCGCGGTAGTGCTATTGAATCGGCGTTTCTTGTTTGATTACTTAACTGGAACTATATACATAAGTAACGTTCGAAAGCCGCGAACGAAATGAGTTAGCTAAAGAAACTAAATGCTGCGTTGGGTTAAAATATTTGGATTTTTAATTATTGTAAATTGACTGGCAGCTTTTGGGCTTTTCTATGCGAGCGTATTCTTAAAAAGCACTAGTACATGATGGCAACCTAACGGTTGCCCGTGGGCTGCACGTTCGGTGAATGACGATATGAGATTGCGGATAAGTTTTGGGTGGGATAATTTGTGTGCTGAAAAATTACTAACTTTTTTTTGCTAATGTGCTATAGTTGTAATTGAGGCAAATATGAAACAATCGGCAGCACAGAATAAAGATGAGACGTTTGCAATGACGCAGCTCACCGAACTCACGACGCTCTTTGAGAGGAACAAAAAACAGTATACGTCGGTTTATGATGAGGCGAATACTCGGACAGATTTTATTGATAAGTTTTTTGAACTTTTGGGTTGGGACATACGGAATGAGCAAGGTTATTCCGAGCAATATCGGGAAGTTGTGCGTGAAGACAAGGTAACGATATGTGGAAAGGTTAAGGCACCGGATTATGCGTTTAGAATCGGCGGGTTGCGGAAGTTTTTTGTCGAAGCGAAAAAACCGAGCGTGAATATCAAGGATGAACTTGAGCCGGCGTTTCAAGTAAGGCGGTATGGGTACACGGCAAAACTCCCTTTGTGCATACTCACCGATTTTGAAGAGTTTGCCGTTTACGACACACGTATAAAACCTTCGTCGTCAGACAAACCTAGTGCTGCCCGTATCTTTTACTGTACCTTTGATGAGTACCATAAACACTTTGATTTTATTTTTAACACTTTTTCAAAGGAAGCGATTTTAAAAGGAAGCTTCGATACATACATTCAGGAGAATAAAAATAAAAAAGGCACTTCCGAGGTTGATAAGGAATTATTGAAATTGATTGAAGGGTGGCGGACGGATATTGCAAAAAATATCGCATTGAGGAATCCTTCGCTGGATATCTATCATCTAAATACTGCCGTGCAAAAAATTATCGACCGCATTATTTTCTTGCGGATTGCGGAAGATAAGGAAATGGAAGAGTACGGACTTTTGCAAAAGATAACCGAAAGCGGCACAGTGTATCAAAAGCTACAAAGTGTTTTTGACAAAGCAAATGCGAAATACAATTCAGGGCTTTTTACACCGCATGATTGGCTTCGAAGTTTGACGATTGACGATGCGGTGCTTTCAAGTATTATAAATGGACTGTATTACCCCGAATGTCCGTACGAGTTTTCTATTTTGCCTGTGGAAATACTCGGTAATATTTACGAGCAATTTTTGGGAAAGATAATTACATTCCGCAATATCGGAGGCAGGGTTTCGTCCGATAGGACGAATACTCGGCACACCGCCATCATCGAAGAAAAGCCTGAGGTAAAAAAGGCGGGCGGTGTTTACTATACTCCGCAATACATTGTGCGCTACATTGTAGAAAATACACTTGGCGTAAAGATAAAGGGACAAAGCCCTGACGCAGTTGCAAAGCTCAAAGTGGTTGATCCTGCCTGCGGTTCAGGCTCCTTTCTTGTTGAAGCGTATCAGCAGCTCTTGAATTATCATTTGGATTATTATTCAAGTGAAAAGGTGCGGAAGCAGGCGTTGAAAAATAGTCTCATTTATGAAACAGGGAAAAGCGTCTATAAACTCACCATTGAAGAAAAGCAGCGTATTTTGCTGAATAACATTTACGGCGTGGATATAGATGGTCAAGCGGTGGAGGTTACCAAGCTTTCGCTTTACCTGAAGCTTTTGGAAAATGAAGGACGTGAAACGCAAGGGCAGCTCTTTAAGTTTTCGGATATTAAACTTTTGCCATCGCTTGATTCTAATATTAAATGCGGCAACAGTCTCGTCAGTTCGGATTATTATCACGAAAAAGATTTAAGCCTTTTTGACGATGAAGCAATGCGAAAAATCAACACCTTTGACTGGGACAAGGAATTTCCCGAAGTCTTTGCTCAAGGTGGATTTGACTGTGTGATTGGGAATCCGCCGTATGTGAACATCAGTGTATTTCCTGAACTGCACACATATTTGCAAACAACATATTCTGTAATACACACAGGTTATAATGATTTGATGTATTATTTTATGTATCGCGGTATTGAGTTCTTAAAAGAAGATGGATTGTACGGTATTATTACTTCAAATTATTTTTTAGGCAATGAGTATGCAAAAAAATTACGGGTCTTTTTATCCGACAAGATTACCAAAATCGTAAATTTTAGAAATGCAAAAATATTTAGCGCAAATGTACATACTGCATTAATATTTGCAGAAAAACATACAACAAATGACATCGATATTTTTACATATTCAAGCGATAAAGCTCCTGATTCCGTAATTATAGAAAATGATTACTCATATATCACGATGAAAAGAAATACACTCGGTGAAGTATGGGTTCTTGCCGATAGCAAAGAACAGCATATTATTGACAAAATGAAAGAAGGTTCAATACTACTCGGCGATATTGCAATTATTGAAAAAGGGCCAGGTACAGGGAAAAATGATGTTTTTATCTTGAAAAAAGAAATAGCAGAAAAACTAAATTTAGAAAAAGAACTTTTAAGAAATAATGTAAAAAATGGTGATATACAACGATATGTTTTTAATGATCGCGGAACTGTTCTGATTTATACCGATAACAAAACCGATATAAAAAAGTATCCAAATATTTATAAATATCTTTCAGCACATAAAAAGGAACTCAGTCTAAGAAATGAGGTTTTAAAGGGTGCTTATCAGTGGTATAGATTAGAACGCCCACGAAATAAAACTGTTTTTGATGCAAAAGAAAAGATAATTGTCCCATATAGAGCTTCTTTTAATCGTTTTGCCTATGACAACCAACAATATTTTAATAATAGCGACAGCAACGCCTTTATTGTGAAAGAAGAAGAACAATTTTTATTAAAATATATTTTAGTGTTGCTGAACTCAAAACTTCATAACTGGTTTTATGGTTTTATTGGAAAACCAAAAGGAAACTCAAGAGAATATTTTAATAAACCTCTTGCAGAAATTCCCATAAAAGCTATTTCACTGGAAGATCAAGCCCCGTTTATCACTCTTGCCGACCAAATGCTTGAAACGCAACGCAGATTGCAGCAAACTCTGTCTGATGATGATAAAAAGCTCTTGAAGCAACGTGCGGCAATCCTCGACAAGCAGATAGACAACGCAGTATATAAGTTGTATAATTTAACCGCGGATGAAGTGAAGATTGTGGAGGGGGAGTAGGAGAGATATGATTATATGAATACAAAAAAAACGATAACGGAAGATTTTAAACTACTAATAGCTCGTGATATAATAGATATTCTTGATGGTGATACAAAATTTGATACATTTACATTTAAGAATGGCAAATATTTTGTTATTGCTATGCCGTATTTAACAGGTCAAATGTTGTGTAGTATTTCAACTCAATTCGGTCTTGTTGTTAGATACAATTTTGATACAACCAATGATAAAAAACAAAATAAAAGCAGATGGACATATCTAACTGATTTATTTGAATATTGTATTAATAATGATACTTGTTCAAATTTACTATTATATCTTTTCTCACAAAACAATTTTACAAATGAAATTTTTAAAGAAAATATGAAAGGTGATTATTATGGGTATCAAAATTATCAAGAATTAAATGATAACGAAATTGATTTTGCATACAAAATAATTATTGAACGAGTTATTAAAGAAATAAATGAATTATTAAAATTTAGTCAAAAAGAACTCGTTATTGTATCAGATAATATTATTATAAAACCCATTACTGATGATATTAAAATTGAAACTCCAAAGATACAAATTATTGACAGAAAGTATATTCGAGATAAAGCTGAACAAGCTATGCATCATATTGACCAAGGTCAGTATGATACAGCTCTTACTCAGGCACGCACGCTATTAGAAGAAATATTTTGTTATGTGCTTGAAAAGAAAAATATAAAACCTGCAGCAGCAGGAAAAATTGGAGACCTTTATAAACAAGTACGAGAAGCTTATAATATGCATACAGATGATAATATGGATAAAAGAGTAAAAAAATTATTATCGGGACTTAACACGATTGTTGATGCTATAGCGGAAATGCGAAATCAAATTAGCGATGCTCACGGACAGGGCGAAAAAAGAATAAGCATAAGAGATTATCATGCACAGCTCGCTGTTAATTCGGCTATTACAATATCGGAGTTTATTTTATCAGTGTATAAATATACTAAATAGAATAAAACTGCAGCAAGCTCTGTCTGGTGATGATAAAAAGCTCTTGGAGCAACGTGCGGCAATACTCGACAAGTAGATAGACAACGCAGTATATAAGTTGTATAATTTAACCGCGGATGAAGTGAAGATTGTAGAGGGGGAGTAGGGATGATGGCTAAAATTAATTTTTCTACATTTTTATTATATGTTAATGGTACTTTGGCTATATCTGATTTTTGTAAAAAAATATCAGATAGTAATAATAAAAATGAAATAAAAGAATATCAAAAAAATCCGTATGAATTTTATACAAAATTTGATGATACTGATAACACACTTTGGATAGAGATAAAAACAGGAAATCCCTATCCATATGAAGATACTGTATTTGATACGAAATTAAAGAAGAAATTTCCTAATCCCCGTAATCCTGAGCAGGCAGAATTACGAAAACAAGTATTCTGTCTTTATGATTGTGACACAAAAACTTTGTATGTATCTAATAGAAAATTCATATCAATTATTTGTTGGTATCTTAAACAACAATCAGGTATTTATAACATATTTACAAATGAAATGCTAAAATCGGTTGATGAATTCTGTTCAGAAATTAAAAAAATTAAAAGTATACGTTTAATTTCAAAAAACACACTTTTTTCCCAAACTGATGAATTATTTAAAACTCCGTCAGATGCATTTGGTCTTGGTAATCCAAAGCAATATGAGATTAATGTAACCTACGATTACGTTAAAGTTACAGAAAAATTTAAAAGTAAAGTTAAGGACTTTTTTATAAAGCGGCAAAGTACACAAATAGATTCTTTTGTCTGCGTTGGGCAAGATAGTGAAGGTTTTGAACGATACTTCAATATGGACGTTTTTGGAAAAAAGATTGAAATAAACCTTACTCCAAACGATAAGCAGCTGTTTAGTGGTATAGAGGTCAGAAAGGAATTGATAAATATCATAGGAAAAGGAAAGAATTTAGGAATATAAGATGCATAGAATTCATGTTATTATATGTTGTTTAATCTTTTTTATCATATTCGCAATAAGTTATTGTTTTAATATAAAAATAAATGAAGTACGAAGCGATATGCTTACAGTTATCTCAATAATATTCGGTTTTACAATTACTGGATTAAGTATAATGATTGGTCAGGATTTTTCTAAAAAATTGAATAATAAAGTTGATAGTAAATCATCACTGAAACAAACTCAATTACAAACCTTAAGTAAATATTTTTATTTTTCATTTATCTTAGGAATAACAACGATAATATTATTAATTGTATCAGGTGTTATTTCATATAAAAATCATATAGTTTGGTTTCCTCTATTTATTAGAATATTTCGTTCTATAATTTGGGGATTATTTGCAGTCAATTTTTTTACGATTATATTGTTATGGAAAGTATTAATCAAGTTGTTTTATGAATCTGCGAAATAAATATTTATATTACCAGTTGTACGGCTTAACGTAAGAGGAAGTGAAGATTGTGGAGGGGGAGTAGGAAAAAGATGTAAAATATGGTAAAATAGTTTAAAATAAAAAAATATATGTAAAGAGGTGTGGAAAATGTCAAAAATATTTATTAGTTACTCACACAATGATGAAGACTTCCTAAAAGAAAATTTTATTCCGTTGTTTGAATCTCTAAAAAAAGAAAATAATATAGATTATTTTTATGATAGACTTATTCGCTCAGGAGGAGAACTATTTAGTACTATTGATTATCATCTAAATGACTGTGATATGGCAATTTTATTTTTGTCAGAATCATTTTATGAATCTGATAGTTGTCAACAAGAAAAAGACAAACTGCTTAATAAGAAACAGATAGAGGGTATTTATGTACTTCCTCTAATTATATCGGAATGCAAATGGAAAGAAGATAATTCTATTTCCAAGAATCTTGTTCTGAATACTGATGGTAAAAATTTATGTTCATTAAATAAAGATAGACTAGAAAATGAAATTAAAGAAATAAAAAATCGCCTTATAGCGATAGATAATGATATTAAAATGATACAAAATCTTAAAAAAATACCGGAATTTAATGATTTTTTAGAGGATGCCGATATATTTAAGACTTCTCATCGTTCCAAAGATACTCTCTTACTTTCAGATATTTATGTATACCCGAAGTTACAAAGATACAGATTTGATGAAGAGCAAAATGATGATATTGATTCTCAAAATATATTCAATGAATCGATATCGTATAAGTACATTTTTATTCACGGTGATGATCAGTCTGGAAAAACATCATTGTTAAAAAACTATATGAAGATGTCTTTAGAAAATAATTTCATTCCTCTTTATTTTTCACATAATGAAGATTTTGATGGACATATTTTTAATATTCTTGCTAAAAAATTTAAACAGGAATTTATGACAGATTTATCGGATGAAGCTATAAAAAGATTTCTAGAAAACAATAAAGAGAATATTATTTTGCTTTTTGATGATTTCTATAAAATACATAATAAAAAAAAAGTAATAGAAAAGATAGATGTTTTTTCAAAAGTTATATGTACTGTTGATTTAATATATAATTTAGATACGGATATAAAAAGCATTCAAGATAAGATAATTGAATTCTCAATAAAAGAATTTTCTCCCAAAAAAAGAAATGAATTGATAAAAAAATGGTTATATCTTGATAATGATATAAAAACTTCTGGAGAAGCAGAATTTATCAAACAACTTGATTACAAGGCTGAACAAATTGAAATTGTTACAGGGAAATCATTAAATGGCGGCATTATGCCTGCTTATCCTTTTTTAATTTTATCTATTCTTAGTAATGTTGAAACTTTAAATAGACCACTTAATCAGCAAATAACATCGTACGGTTACTGTTATGAAGCTTTAATAATTATTGCATTTACAAAAATTGGAATGAAAACAGATGATGAAATCGCCGGATGTATTAATTTTCTTTGTCATTTTGCTTATGATTTATTTAAAAAAGGAATATTCGAAATGAATAATTCTGATTTTGATAGTTTTTTAGAAAAATATCAAGAAAATATTGCCTTACCGTTTAAACAAGATGTTTTTATAAAAAAATTAGAAAATAGTAGACTACTCATAAGAACAACACTCGGTACTTATAAATTTGATTATAAATACATATATTATTATTTTGTTGCAAAATATTTAACAGATAACAATGATATTTCATTAATAGAATCGCTATGCAAAAATATTCATAAAGATGAAAATGCGTATATTTTGATTTTTTATTCTCACAATAATAAATCAAATAAATTTTATGAAATATTATTAAATGAAGCTAATTCTACTTTTAGTAAAAATGTCGAGATTACTTTAACAAAAAAAGATACAAGTTTCTTCGCTTCGAGATGTGAAGAGCTTATTGATGATAATTTACCAAATAAGAATCATAACTATAAAACAGAACGCGATAAGCGATTAGAATCAAGAGTCGAGCAAGAGTATTCGGAAACTTCGGAAAATCCATTATACGATTTAGTAGATGAATATTCGAAAGATTTACGGAAATCTGTCAGACTTGTAGAAACAATGGGATTAATTGCTAAAAATAGATGCACTTCAATAGCAAAATCAAAAATAAAAGAATTATTAATAGCCGCTGTAAATCTTAATCTAAGAGGTTTGGATACATTCTTTTGTTTATTTAAGGATTCTGAAACTCAAAATTTTTTTATTGATTTCTTTACCGTTGCTATAAAAGATATAATTTCAAAAGAACAGGAAATCGATAATGAAAAATGTAAAAATATTGCCAGAAATTTTTTCTGGAAAATGAACTCCTTATATGTTTTTGTAATTATATTAAAAACAATTCAATCTGTCGGTTCCGATAGGATAATTCCCTTTATGAAAACTATTGTGGAAAACAATCCTACACCTGTAAATCAATTAATTCTTGAAGGAACAAAAATTATTTATGGAAATAATCTCGATATTAGTAATTTATTTAGGTATGTTAATGAGAAAAATAATTCTGAATTAGCAAAGTCTATTTTGAAAATATTAGTTGTTGAGTTTTGTAAAACTCATCCTGTTCATTATTCGAAGATACAGCAACTCAGTGATAAAATGCATATACATATTGAAAAAATAAAGAAAAAATAAACACTTTTAGTGGTATTGCAGGAGGTTAAAGGATGTTAAATAAAGGTACTGAATCAACATTAATGCAGGAGCCCTATTATGTCATACGAACCAGTTATTGAACAATTAAAATACTTTCCATGTGTGGAGGGGGCTCGTAAAAATCCGCTCTATTCAATTCTGGAAGCAAAAAGCCCGATTCACTCTTAGTAGTACAATAGGCGACATAGGTAATTTATAAGAAGGTGGTTGTAAGTTAAAAAAATTTTTAATTTGAACCTATATCGTAAAACATCAAAACGGTTTCAGGGCTTGAACTATTTGGGAAATGCTTAAACCCTGCTTTTTCGTATATTTTCACTATATTTTTATTTCCACATTCTTCATCAGCATATAATGTTATATAACGAATATTTATCCTATTTCGTAAACTTAGTACAATCGCTTTGACATTACGTACTATATACTCAACTATATGATTGTATTCTTTAACGCATTTTTCCGATGCTGCGAGTTGGTATATCTGAATAGCTCCAGCCAAAGTCATAAACTCAGGTATATCTTTAGGGCGAATATCTCTAGAAATCTCTATCGAGTCAGTCAAAATAGCAAAATAGCCATAGATCTCATTGTTTGCACTTTTTTTTTGAAATAAATATGTTTTTGTTATTTTGCTGGCATCTGTGTTTTTTGCGTTATTTGTTAGGAAAGACGTATATATATCACCGCCATCCGACTTGAAGTATGAAACATCTGTATCATATCGTATTGGCGAAATAACAAAATCATCAATGTAATCTAAAATATTAAGTTTTTTACTCAAAGCGTATATTCTTTAAATAAGGCTCATACTGAGCTTCAAGTTTTGCCATATATTCATCAGATATAGGTTTTTTTTGGCAATTTATAAAATAATCAACTGCCTCTTTTGTTGATAAAACAGTCCGACGAATAGGCTTTTGTTTAAAATACTTATCCATACTTTTTATATCCATTACCATAGAATGCTTGCCTCTTTTACTATACATCTATAGTAATTATAATAAAAAAACATTATTTTTCAATACATTAAATTAAGGAATAACTTAAAATCCTTAAAAAAGACTTGGAATCTGCCGATTGTTAAAAAACTCGTTGTTGTTTTTATGTATTGCGTACAAGGATGCACGCTGTTGAGCTAATCCTATTTAGCATTTGATAAAAGTAGGGAGGCACGCCTGCCTCCCCGTGGATAAGCTTTTCCGTTTACAGATTTTTAAAAGGACTTGCAATTTAAATGTTTTTAAATTATAATTATTCAAGAGTCATTAAAGTCATGAATATACTGTCAATCGATACTGCTGGATTGAGGATGAATTCTTTTTCAATCTCGCTCAAAACAGATGCGGGGATTTTTACTAGGCAGTACGATTTTAATTCGCGTGTTTTTGTGGAACGCCTTTTGCCAGTTATGGAAACCATAGTCGCCGAAGCTGGAATTTCGCCGAAGGATATTGGAGCGGTTTTGGTTGCAGAAGGGCCGGGTTCGTTTACTGGTTTGCGTTTGGCGTATTCGGCTGCGAAGGCTTTTGCGTTGGCAAGTGGTGCGGCTGTCGTGCCAATTCCGACGCTTGCCTGTATCGAGTTTTTGTTTCGCCCGTACAGTGGGCAAATTCTCGTAACGATTGATGCAAAGCGGGGCTCGGTTTACGGGCAGCTTTTTGATGATATGAAGCCTGTTAGCGAAATTTTTGATAAGCCCTTTGTTGAATTTTTGGAGCCGCTTGAAAATAAAAAAACTTTGTGTGCTTGCGTAGGCTCGCAAACAATTCAAGCTGATTTCGAGGCTTTTGTTAAAAAGCTGGAAAATGCTCCTGATAAAAATCGAGCCGTCTCGCAAACAGTCAGAAAAGACGAGCTTTTGTTTGTTGAAGTGCAGACGACGTTTTCGCTTGCAATGTTGCGATATTTTGATGCGCATCAAGGCGAGCTTTTGAGTGTAAGTAGCAATGACTACCAAGCACCGATTTATATTCGCAAAAGCGATGCGGAAGAGTGAGATGCCATGGCAGAATCTTTTTTAAATGACACCGAAAAATTTTTATCCAATGATGCAATTAGTTTACTCGGGCCGACAACGCGTGCGATTATGATTATCGATAAAAATTTTCGCATTATCAGGATAACAAAAGCATGTATCAAGCTGTTTTCGGATTACTATAATCTGACGATAAAAAACTTTTTTGATATTTTTAGTTATGCGTTTCAACCTGAGCAAATGAAAGAATGCCTCAAGCATTTGCACTCAAGGGAAAAAGGTTTCACGTGGGCAGGAGTAATCGGGCATAACAGTCAGATTGCACGGACTATTTATACGAAGCTTATATTTATTCCGCTGTTTCAACACAACGTTTTGCAAGGATATTATGCTTTATTTGACAACATAACAAAAGACTTTGCTGAAAACCGTATGAACATCCTCAACGGTTTGCTCAAAGCTTCAAAGATGAAGGATAAAGATACTGGCTATCACACGATGCGCGTCAACTATTATTCGAAGCTCTTGGCTACATATATGTATCAGCAGCATTTATATACTGATATTGTTAACTTTGACTTTGTAGAAAACATCGGACTTTATGCAGCTATGCATGACATCGGCAAAATAGGAACGCCTGACTACATTCTCCAAAAGCCAGGTGGACTAACCGATGCTGAGTGGAATATTATGAAAGAACATACCATCAACGGGGCGATGATTCTTTCTGGGTTTGAGCTTCCGATGGCACAGGATATCGCAATTTCGCACCATGAATATTGGGACGGCAGCGGTTACCCTTTCCGCATTTCCAATAACTTAATTCCACTGTCAGCAAGAATTGTCGCTGTTGCCGACGTTTATGATGCACTGCGCATGCGACGCTCATACAAAGAGGATATCTCACATGACACGGCTATCGAAATGATTGTCGGCGAAAGCGGAACGCACTTCGACCCAGATATAGTCGAACTCACAAAAAAAATCCATCCATATTTCGATCGAGTTTGGGAAAAGCTCATTGATAAAGAAGAAATTATATCGGACGAATATATTTGATAAAGCTTTTAGGTTACCTCTAAAAACTTATGTTTTTAGAGGTTCCATTTAAAACATCTTGCCTCAAAGACTCAATTAACCAAAAACTAAAAAGCATCGTTGCATTAAATTTTTATGTCAAGCTAAATGTTTTTAGCCTTTGCAACCATGGCACACACGGCAGTCATGGTGAGCAGAAAGTTTTTTGAAAATATCAGTTTGCAAACGTTTTCCAGTTTGTGTTGCCGCAAGCCCGCCTTCTGCCGTTTCCCGAAGCGATGACGGAATCGAGTCACCAACTCGTTTCATCACATGCACAACTTCGTCGGCAGGAATCACCGAAGTGATACCAGCAAGTGCCATCTCTGCAGCAGTAAACGCAAGCGTTACGCCTGATGCATTTCGCTTGACACATGGAACTTCAACCAAACCAGCGACAGGGTCGCAAACCAAACCGAGTATGCACTTAATCGTTATTGCGACGGCGTTGATGCACATATCGACTGAGCCGCCAGAAAGCTCCACGATTGCCGCGGCTGCCATTGCCGACGCAGTTCCGCACTCTGCCTGACAACCGCCTTCCGCTCCAGAAATGCTCGCGTTGTTTGCAATAATCAAACCGACTTCGCCCGCGGTGAAAAGAGCCATCACGGCGGCATCCTTTGACACACCACGTTCTTGGATTAATGCACCAATTGCACCAGGCAAAATTCCGCAGGAACCAGCTGTCGGGGCAGCAACAATTTTTCCCATGGCGGCATTGGTTTCCGCAACGGCAAGAGCCATTTTAATCGCGTTGGAGATAAGCGGCCCCATCACAGTCCGACCCGCATCAATTTGCACTTGCATTTTATAGGCATTGCCACCTGTCAAACCGCTCACCGATTTTATGTCGGGACGACAACCGTTGGTTATCGAATCGAGCATCGTGTCCAACGCAACGCACATTTTTGCTAGTGCACCGTCTTGTGTTATCTCGGAGTCGGCAATCTGCTCCGCCAAAGCAATCTCGCAAATCTTTGCGTTACGCTCATTTGCTATTTTTTTTAATTCTTCAAAACTATTAATCATAAAATCCTCTGTGCTTAAGTCAAATGTTACAATCGACTAATACGGTTGCAAAATAATAACATCGAGTACATGCTCAACCGAAAGCAAAATATCTTTTAAGCCAGGCATTACATAATTTCCGTCCAGCTCCAAAGTCATAATCGCAGTTCCTCCGCGCTTGTCCCGCCCGATATTTATCTTAAAAATATTGTAGCCGTTCTGCCCAGTTGTCCGCGTGATGTTAGAAATCGTTCCTGGAATATCTCTGTGCGTTACGACAATCGTCGGAGCCCTTCCTGAAATCGAAATCTGATGTCCGTCAATTTTTGTAATCTCAATGTTACCGCCTCCGATTGACGATGCCTGTATCATTTTCTTTTTGCCAGACTCACCTGTCAAATAAATAATCGCCGTATTCGGATGCACATTATCCAACTCAACTTCACCGAAGCTGACCTTTAGTTTTTCATCTTCGGCAATTTCCAAACTATCTTTCAGTCTCTCGTCATCTGGCTGCATACCCAAAATACCCGCTACCAAAGCACGATTTGTTCCGTGCCCGAGACCCGTCCGTGCGAACGAACCGTAAAGTAAAATATTCGCCTCGACAGGTTTTTCGCCCAAGAGCCTAAATGCAACATAACCAATTCGTGCAGCTCCCGCAGTGTGCGAACTGGACGGACCAACCATCAGCGGCCCTATAATATCAAAAATATCCATAACAAATCCCAAACCGCAATTACTCACTTTGAACGTTCGTAAAGCAAGCAAAAGCGGTAACGCTATCTTACATAGAACCCATAAAAAAAGCCACAGACGAAAAATGTCTGCGGCTGTTTCTTAGCGAGAAAAAAACTACTTGTGCAACTGTCGGAAAATTACTCGCTTAGTAACACGCGTAACATTATCCGATTGTCGAGCAGCCTCAAGGTCTTCAACCTCAACTCGCGAATACTTGTGTTCAACTTTATAGTTCGAAATAAACTCATAAAGAATCTTTTCTGTTTGTGCTTCATCAAAAGTTTTGGAAGGCTCCTCATAAGCAACATAAAACTCAGCCCAATACTCGGAATCATAAATCTTCGTTACATAAATGTAAGCATCCTTCCGTCCCTCAACTGCCGTTTTCTCGGTTGTCTTCGCAGGCACATCCGCGAAGCCGAACATCAAAGCCAAACAAAAAAATAAAGCCAAAGAAATCTTTTTCATCGACAACTCCTTATCATAATAATAACTGAAACTCAAAAATGTTTCAACTATTTTAAATTTTATTTTATGTTTTAAAACCATTAACAAAAGGCAAGCACAACACACTGACGAGAGCCGTTGGCGGCTCTCTCTGAGTAAATTACGCAATTTGTTTTATCTGTCTATGTGCAGCAGTTTGGCGGAAAATTCTTTCAGAATTTTCCGCCCACTTCTGAGCTTCGTTTAAAAGCTTTTGATACACGTTGGGTAAATTAAAATCCGTTAGGATTTTAATTTACCCAACTGGATAAGCTTTACCGTTTACAAACGACGAAACGCAAGAAAGATTTGAAATGCAGAGATGCGTGAAGTTACGAAATTGACAATGAGAAAATTTTATGCAAGAATGTTTTTACCGATTGACACGCAAAGTATTTTGTGATATTTTTGCAAGATGAACGAACAAGCCGTTGAATTATTAGACACGAAAGCGATTGTGCAATGTCTTTCGGAGTCGGGGCCTCTTTCGAAAATTTTTTCTGGCTTTGAGGAGCGGAGTGGACAGAAAGCACTTGCAAAAAAAATTTCCGAATGTTTTAATAGCGATAGTGTCGGAATTTTTGAAGCTGAAACTGGCGTCGGAAAAAGTTTAGCGTATCTTTTGCCGAGCATACAGTGGGCAGTTCAAAATAACACGCGTGTGATTATTTCAACGGCGACAATCAACTTGCAGCAGCAGCTTATTGAAAAAGACGCTCCGCTCGCATTAAGGATTTTAAATCTGCCTGAAACATTTCGTGAAAAAATTGTGCTGGTAAAAGGACGCCGTAATTTTTTATGCTTGCGTCGTTTTGCACAATACGCTGCACAAGACTCGCTTTTCGATAATGATGCTGATGTCTTAGAAAAAATCAAAACCGCAATTACTGCGGGAAACTTTTCAGGCTCGCGCGACGACATTGACTTTGCAATTCCGCCTACTGCGTGGGCAAATATTTGCTCCGAATCTGATAACTGCTTTTCAAATCGTTGTCCAAATTTTGACGCGTGTTATGTGATGAAGATGAAACGAAAAGCGGAGGCGGCAAAAATCCTAATTGCAAATCATCACATCTTGTTTAACGATTTACTTGCAAAGTTGGAAAGTAAAAACTTTGATGCCTCCGCAGTTCTGCCGTCGTTTCATCACGTTGTTTTGGATGAAGCACACGCAATCGAAGAAGCTGCAAGTTCAGGTTTCTCCGAAGCGGTTAATTCATTTTATCTTAAGCGTCAACTTTCATCACTATATAAAACGAGCGGTACAAAAGCTGCGATGCGTGGAAAGGGCAGTGGCGTACTCAACGAAGTAATTGCACTTTCATCAAGAGTTGACCTTTTTGCCGAAACGGTTAAATCTATTTTTGAAGTTACACTTTCGTTTGACAACTTGGAAGCGGTTGCACTTTCACTCATACCGAACGAAAGCACTTGGAGTTTTTTGCAATCAAATGATGTAGACATACAGAAACTAAAACAGCAAATAAAAAAATTCTCCACGCAAATTTTTAGCTTAAATAAAAATCTCAGCATTATTTTACAGAATATTCCTGAGCCTGACGATGAAGAAATTGATTATGCAAGCGAAGAAAATATTGCAGTACATGAAGCGAATGTAATTTTGTCGCGATTAAAAGATGTGCAAACATTTTTTGAGCAATATGAAAATCACGCAGAGCTGCAAGATTATATTTTTTGGTTTGAGAAAATGCGTACATCATCCAGTGAGTTTGTTCAGTTTTTCAAAACACCGATTGCTCTCGAAAAATTTATGCGGGCTGCATTGTTTTCACCGATGAATTCAGTTGTGTGTACTTCTGCAACATTACGTGTTTCAGATAATTTTGACTTTGCATTTAAAAATCTTGGTTTGCAAAATTTTTCAGAAAAAGAAATTGAAGTCGGAATATTTGAATCGCCTTTTCCGTACGACAAAAATGTTTTACTTAATATTCCTATAGACGCACCTTTACCCACAGACACAAAATTTAATGAATATGTTTGCAATTTTGTTTTAAGCCTAATCGAAGCAAGTGGCGGACGAGCTTTAGTTTTGTTTACATCGTACTCACTACTTCGTGAAGCAACCGATTTTGTAAAAAAACGTGTCAGTGATGATATTCGTATTTTTTTTCAAGGCGAACTTGAACGAGCAAAACTGCTTAGTCTTTTCAAGGCAGATATCTCCAGTTGCTTGTTTGCAACCGAATCGTTTTGGACAGGCGTTGATGTGCCTGGCGAAGCATTAAGTCACGTTATACTTGTCAAGCTGCCGTTTAGCGTTCCAACTCATCCTGTTGCTTTTGCAAAAGCCGCATTTATCGAACGCCGTGGTGGGAAGCCTTTTTTTGAATTGAGCATTCCAGATGCAGTAATCAGATTTAAGCAAGGCTTCGGCAGATTAATGCGTTCAAAAAGCGACAAAGGAGTAATTACGGTTTTGGATAACCGCATACTAAAAAAATCGTATGGCGGAATTTTTTTGAAAAGCATTCCGCAGGTGAAGCAAAACTTTGTACCATCTGAAGTTATCATAAAAAGAACTTTCGAGTTTTTAAAATAATTTTGAATCAAGGCGGACATTTTGTGTCAATGTAAAATTAATCATTGCGTTATTTCCAAAATACTTTTGCGTTCAATCCAGCCTTCAATACCGCCGTACGTTCGTATGCAACACCAATCATCAGTGCAACTTTTTATCAATACTGTTTCACCAATCTGTAATTCGCAAAGTTGGTTTGAGGTTTGCGATGGAATTGCTTTTATGCAAGGCTGCTGTTCAGCATACACGACTCCGAACCTTGCAGTATAAACTTTAAAACAAACAATCGCTAAAACTAAAAAGGAACTGAGCACAGTAATAACCAAAAATTTTTTACTACGAAATATCACGAGTGCCAAGCCAAAAATCAAAGCAAGCAAAGCAGCGATGCCAATCATGATTTGCTTTCGCAGCGGAAAAAAACTTTTTGTAATTTTTAATTTGCGTTCAATCGCTTCAATCCTTTTTATGTTTTCAAAATGTAAAAAGCTTTTTTCAAGCTCAGTTCTCAAAAGATAAATTTCCATAGCAGCTTTAAGTTCGTTGTCAGAAAATACTTTCGGCAAAATTAAACCACGTGATGCACTTTGCTCGGAGTCAATTCGTATGCTGCCTAAATTTTCATGATAAATTTTTTCTTGCGTTTGAAAAACTTCTTCACTGATTGATATTTTATTTTCACCTGAGATAGATGACGCATACGTAATATTTACAATCGGTGTTTTTACATTCGCATAATGCAACGGTATAGCTTCAAATGCTATCACCTGCGTAAAAAAATTGTACGGCATATTTACTGTTTTGTTTTCTTGTAGCAACATAGTTTCAGTTTGCTCATACGTAGCACGTGTAACTGAGTTTGATTTAGAATCATACGCACCATACAAAACCAAAATATATTTTTCTCCTTGCGTCATCGGGTGTTGTACTTCAATCCCGTCAAGCGAAAAAACTTTCCAAACAAATTTTGTCGCCGTATTTATTTCAGGATACGAAACATAAATTGTTATCGGTTCATCATTATTTATTTTTTTATCATTAAGTAAAACATCAAAGCTGCATTCACCGATTGAATCAATTTTGATTTCGAACGAAGCTTCAATAACTGCATCATATTCTTTCACTTCAGAAAAAATAATTTCAAATTTACTATTTGATTTTAAAGTAACTTTATTTTTCGCAGCATTATCATCCATATCACGAATAACTTTTATATCAATCGTAATTGTTTGCTCGACATTTATATGCGTGCTTGATACAGTAAAAATTATTCCACTATCATTCATTGAAAGAAAAAGTGGAATAAAAAATAAAACCGCAATTAATAATCGTAAGGTACTTGCTCGCTTTCTTCTACATTCTGCGGTTGCCATAGTTGCACTTCCTTTTCTTTTATAAAATCTAAAATTGTTGTTTCATTATTTTTATTGGTTGCCGTTTGTTTTGTATGATTGCCTTGGTTTTCTTCATGTTCCAAAAATTGCAAACAAAGCTCATAATTTATTTTTGCTTCGATAAATTGTGAATTAGATTTAATTGCCTTTTTAAATTCATTCAAAGCAACCGTATAGTTTTCGTCTTTAAAATATTTTACACCGATTTGAAAATATGCAAGCGAGTTTATTTCTTTATCGCTTGACTTTGTCAACTCAGTAAGAATATTTTCCGCTGCAATTTTTTCACCAATGGCTTCGTATGTGAGCGCTAAATTATAACTAGCGTACACCTTGCATAATTGATCGTCGGTATCGCTTTGAGTAATTTCGTAAAATGCTTTTATCGCATTATTATATTTATGTAGATTATAATCACGAACTGCCAAAAAATTTTTTATCCGAAGCGAATAATTAACGCCGCACGATACATAAAAAAATATTAAAACTACAATAATTATTTTTTTACCCATTCGTGTTCTCCAAAAATAAATCCTACAAATAAAAATAAAACACACAAAAACAAACACTCGCCAGTACGAGATTGTTTTTCATTAATTATTATTGTTGTGCTTTGATTGTTCTTTTTAATAATACTGATTATTTTTTCTGCAATATTTATTTCATCATATTTAAAATATACACTTTGTGAATCATCAAGATTTTTTATAAATGCTTTTAAGTTTTCTTCTGCTAGACGTGTTGTAATTTCCTTTTCATTTTTGTGTTCATCATAAATTTTTATTGCAGCTCCAGAATTTGTTCCAACACCAATACAAATGCAGTGAATATTTTTATCGCGTACATTTGTAGAAGCATTGTTAAAACTACCACTACTTTCATCTCCATCCGTTATAAGAATTATCATTTTGCGAATCGACTCAGCGTCAGAAAATTTGTTAATCGCAAAGTTAATTGCGTTTTGTAAATTACTTCCATGTGTGGTAAAACTATTTGGCGACACTTGCGATAAAATAGAATCAAATATCGTTTTATCACGCGTCATTGGTATTGATAAAATCGCTTTCCCTTTAAATAGAATTAAACCAGCGGGCACGGTATCTATATTCACATTAATAATTTTTATAAGTGCCTTTGCGATATCCAAACGCGAGCTCACCGTGTCTTTAACACTCATGCTTTTTGAAATATCCAGAAGAAAAAACAATTCCGTGCCACTTTGTTTAGCACTAATTTTTTTTCTGCCGATATTCACTTCGGCAAAAGCAAAAATTAAAAAAGTAAACGCAAGTCCATAAAAAATATTTTTTAAAATAACTTTCTTACGAATAAAATTTAATCTGCTACCATAAAAAATATTTTTTAAATTTATAAAATCAAAAACAAACCTCAATATAAAAATTATTAAAAGTAAAAATAAATATAAATATTTCGGATGTGTAAAAAAAATCATAGGATAATCCTCAAGATAATTTTTTTAATGCACCAGGCAGTAACCAAAAAACAAAGTGCGGTCAAGATAAAAAAGTTTTGCAATGAATAATTTTCCGTAACTTTTTCCTGCAAAATATTTTCCGCTAAGTTTTTGTGAATGTCGTCAAAACTTATATTTAGTTCTGCATAAGAACCAACGAATTTGTACGAACCGTTTGACTTAAGTGCAAGTGCTTTTAGTTTAGCCTCATCAAAGCGTCCAGTATGTTTTCCATAATAAGTTACCGATGCATCATCATTGCTGTATTTTATTTCACCGCCGTCAATACTTCCAATGCCGATTATATAGAAATTTATTTTCCTC
Organism: uncultured Treponema sp.; assembly: GCA_937890985.1. Lineage (GTDB taxonomy): Bacteria > Spirochaetota > Spirochaetia > Treponematales > Treponemataceae > Treponema_B. The sequence continues at coordinate 45,168 of CALAEM010000045.1, forward strand.
TTTGCAATAATTTCAGCAACAGTCATCGGCGATATTGTCCCTGAATTATTTTCACCATCAGTTAAAACAATTATATACGAATTTTTATCACGGCGACTATGGAGTAATGCAGTAGCCATTCCATCACCGAGTGCCGTTCCATCTCCGAGTTCACCAATTGCTGTTTTTTCTAATCGTTCAAAAAAAGTTTTTTGATGCAAAGTTTCAGGAATTACTAAACTGCAATTTGTTGCAAACAGCGTTAGTCCAACAGAAATATTTTTATGCTTCAACACAAAATCTTTAATCGTATCTTTTGCAACTTGCAACCTCGAAATATTTTGCTCGCCATTAATTTTCATATCGGTAATTGACATTGAAGGGCTGACATCAAGCAAAAACATAATTGAAGCTTCATTATTTATAAAAACAGTTTTGTGCGAGATAAATTTTGGCTTCATTAATGCTAGTATTAAAACCGCAATCGAAAGTTTAAACAATGATTGTGAAATGCTAAACATAATATTCCTGCTTTTAATTTTTTTATTTATATTCCAATCCAAAATCGAAAAGTTAAATATAATTTTTCGCAATGAAGTTTTTTTTATAATGCGGTACAAAATAATGAGCAAAAATAATAAACACGCAATCGGATTTTCAAATGCAATCATTTTTTTATTTCCTCATTACAAGCCTGAATAAAGTTTTTTATCTTTTCAAAAAAAACTTGCCGTCTAAAATCAGCATTATTAAAACGCACTGACTCAATATCACAATTAATATCATGCATCGCTGAAACAATTTCTTTGTTTATATTCCGAGCTTTCAAAATATTTTCGATTTCATTAAAGGTTAACGCTTCAACATTACTCTGGTCAAAGCAATTAAAATAATCTGAGATGCATACACGAAAATATTTTTCAAACGACACAACCAAACTTTTTGCATTAAAGTTTTTAGTTTTCAAAAGCTTTGTCGAACTTCGCTGCAAACGCTTTAATGATTTTTTTTTATTTCTTGCTATTTTGTTTCTAAAAAAATTTTGGTAAGTCGCAACAAAGACAACGCCCAGCAAAACTAAAACAAAAGCTGCCGCAATAATAAAAGTACTTGTACCAGGAATCAAAAGTGCTGTCGTCTTTTCTTGCAGCGAAGAATTTGCCTCTGTTAAAACCGACTGGACATTGATTGATGGCAACTCCGAAATAATTCCAAACTGATTGAGTGACGGCATTGCAACATCTCCAGTGTTCCATGCTTTCAATCGAATAGCTAAATACTGCCTGCTGCCAAATTCTTTTAGTTCAATTTTCAAGATGCTTATAGCATCTGTTTCAAAAGTTTTATGTTTTATGTTTTCAGCGGTAAAAAGTTTTTTATCAATGGAAATATCTGAAAGCAAAATCATCAACTCTGCTTCATCTCCAATATAAATATTTTTTGGTGTTAAAAAACTTTCCACGATAAATTCCTGCTGCTATCTCTTTTTTAATACATTGATTGCTTCATATTTATTTTTTGCACTCAATAAAAAACTCGTGATTACTTTTGCAGAATCATCCGCCGTAGAAATTTTACATGGCAACACTCCGCAATCAATACAAGTATTTTCCCAGCTTAAAATTTTTTGTGAAAATTTTTGTCTGTACTCATCGGCTTTTTTTTTCGATGCAGTGTTGATAAACATTTGAGTTTTATTTTCAGAATCATACACTGGTAAAAGCCCTGCATTTGGCAACTCATAATCATACCGCGAAAAAATTTTTATAGCAATGACATCATGATACTTTGCTAAAACCGAAAGCTTATCTTTATAATTATTTATTTTGAAATCTGAAATTATAACGATGAGGCTATGCTTATTTAAAACTTTACCAGCAACATCTATTGCAGCATTCAAATCGCTTCCGCCGTTTTCATCTTGCGACACAGAAAAATTTTGCAAGTTGTGTATAATTGAAAACACAAAGTCGTTGCCAGATTTAGGAGCCCAAAGTTTTTTTACATTATTTGAAAACACAGCGGCGCCGACTTGACAACTAACGTATTGCCCCGCAAACAAAAAAAGACTCGCAAGCTCTTTCGCCTTTTCGAAATACGCATCGGACTCACCTGCATCCGAATACATCGAAGCCGACGCATCAACAATCACAAACACCGCAACATCATGCTCTTCGCGATAAAGTTTTATGAACGCCTTTCCCGTTCTCGCCGTCAAGTTCCAATCGATGTATCGAATATCATCGTGCAAAGAATACTCGCGACACGAATCAAACTCAATGCCCTGTCCGACAAAAAGCGAATTAAACATTCCGTATCGCAAGCTTTTCGAAATTGCAACCAATGAAAGCTGGAGTCGTTTTGCCTGCTCGCTGAGTCTGTTTATTTGCATAAAGCATTTTAAAAAGAGTAAGCAAAAAAATCAAGTGGACACATCTCGTCATTTTAACGATATAGTTTTTTATCAAAAGCTTTTTGAACTAACAAGCCAAAATACAAAATGCACTAACACAAAATCAATGCATTTAGCAAAAATGTTTTTTCGCAGATTAACCGTTTGGCAAAAACTTTAAAGCAAGAAACCGAAAAGGAACGTGCAACTCACTGTTGCATAAAACGAAATAATTCTCCGCTTTATGGATATAACTAACAGAATGAGTTTGCGAAGAATTCAAAGTTTATTTTTTGCGTATTTCATCTTGCGTAACACGATTGGCGAACCACAAATTCGATAAAGAGTTTGCCCATAAATTTTTGCTTTTCAAAAAAATGCTTGACTTTATTTTTTTTTTTTTTTTTCTATAATTGCAACTAATACCAGTTGCGACACCGCGATTAAAGTACCAAACGACAGGCAGGTATAAAATTAGTCGGCGTTCTTTAAGCTGGTAAAATAATACAATTTGTAATGAAATAACATTGCAAGAAGGATGAAAAAATGAAACAGAAAAAATTAGTTTCTATGATTGGTGCATTAATCTTGCTGATTGGTGCTGTTGTGTTGGTTGGTTGTAAGCAGGCTCAAGGTGATAAGACAAATTCTGATGTGCCAGTAGTTGTACATGTAGAAAGCGTAACACTTGATAAGTCAACTTTGTCGATTATGAGAGAGCAGAAAGATGAACTAAATGAAACTGTTCTTCCAGCAAATGCTTCAAACAAAGCTGTTACTTGGGAATCTAGCAACCCGACTATTGCAACTGTAAGTAAAAAAGGTCTTGTACACGGTCTGAAAGCAGGTACTGTTACAATTACTGTGAAAACAGTAGACGGTGAAAAAACTGCCTCTTGTGAGTTAACGGTAACTGTACCTGGTACCCCGTCTCCAGCAAGTGTCGACGGTCGTGAATTGTTTGGTAAATAAACATTTATTGGACTGCGACAATTATTTCAAAAACATGGCAATGTACTATTGCCAATTTTGCCTGTCGCCCATTTAACCCAAGTTCACACATAAGGCGTTGGAAAATCCAACGCCTTTATTTTTGCCCAAGTATGCTGCCACCGCATAAAGTTTATTTTTTGCGTATTTGGGAAAAGCTAAGAAGTGGGTGTAAAATTCCGAAGGAATTTTACACCTGAAGGCTGCACTTAATCCGACTTGAGCACACCGCGTCTTAAAAGCAGAGAGCCGCATCTAACGGCTCTCGTCAGTGTATTGAGTCTGCTAAAGTGAAATAATTTTTTCAGGCGTTTATATCTATCAACGACGCAGTGTCGTCCGAGGAAAAAGGACTCGTCGCGGTACGTCGTAATTTCAAGTCGGCAATTTGCTGACGCAAACCAGACATATGATTTTTCAGACGCTCGGCATTTTTTTGATTTTGCTCCAAGACCGTTGCCTTCAAACGCTGCAAGTCTTTTTGGATGTGTTCCGTTTCATTCACTTCGTCGCGAAAAGCCGAATGCAAAAAATCAGGCGATTTCGTGCGAATGTCTTTGTATAAATTTTCAATCGGCACAATCACTTTTTGTATCATCGAAATTTCCGAAACAAGCGACTGTCCAAGTTGAGAGTGTTCGACGATTTTATCCACGTCCTCACTTGCGATGCTGTTTTCCTGTGCCTCAAGCACTTGCAGATATTCGGCGAACTTATTACGCTGCTGCATCAAAAGCACCTTAAAGCGATGAAGCACGGCAATCCGCTCGGAAATTTCCGCTTGCGTTAATTGGTCTTTCAAGTGGTATTGTTCCATCGCTACCTCGCAATATCGATGCCAGTGCTGACTTCAGTTTGCTGCGGTCTCGCCGTTGTATTTATAACTTGCTGCCACGTTACACGCAACTCTTCCATCATACCTTTTACATCCAAAAGCGGCTTGGTTTCTTTTTTGATATTCGCTTCCAAAAGTTGCTGGTTAAAAAAAGAATATATCGAAAGCAAGTTTGTCGCAATTTCTCCGCCCTTTTCCAAATCCAGCGAAGCCATCAGCTCGGTTACAATCTCCTGCACCTTGACAATACTATTGTTGATTTTTTCGATGTTGGCAGGTTTGATTTTAGGGCCTGACATCAGTTCGAGGGCTGCAGAAATTTGCTTAATTGCTTCATCGTAAAGCATTAAAATTAAACTCCCCTGACTGGCAGTTTTGATGCTCGTTTCCCGATAGCTATTCAACGCATGACTTTGATAACTCATTATTCCTCCAAATCCGTAAATGGCATACCTTGATTTTCGGCATTAAAAAAAACAAATTAAGCAAAAGTTTCACACGAGAAATAAATCATCACTTTGAAACTGTAAACGCCGAAGCGAAAAGCAGTCTGCGTTAAAATTCCAATTTCGGCAAAATCGGCTTTTCGGTAACTTGTGCGGCTCGGTTTTCTTTTTGGATTTCCTCGTAGACTTCGCGACGAAAAACTTTTAAATTTCGCGGTGCTTCAATCCCGATTTTTACCTGCTCACCTTTCACTTCGATAATTGTGATTTCAACATTTTCGCCGATAACAATTTTTTGGTTGGTCTTTCTGGAAAGTATCAGCATATTATTTTCCCTTTGCCTTCATTTCAGCAATCACATCGTGCTTCGTTTTCCACTTTTCCCCGCCAGCGACAACCTGCATGCCTTTTTTGTTGGCTTTATTTATAACGAGCGGACCCTGCAAGTTCGCGGTAATCGGCGTACCATTTACAGGAATCGTTACCAGTGCAAATATAAGGAGATTTTCAGGATTCGTTGCCCCAATTGGCTTTAAGCTTTCGTCATTGATTTCCAGTTCGTAGTCGGGACGGAACAAAAAAGGATCAAGCACGATAAACGCAAGCGATTTATCTTCAAGGCTCTGCACCCAATAAAAAGGCGGCTGCTCCGAATCGATTAACGCAAACTCGTGATAATCTTCAAAACCATAAAAACCTTCTGGCATCGTGATTTTTTGGTCATCGCTGATTTCAATCACGCCCATACTTTTTGTTTCAATTTTCATACAATTTCCCTAAACTTATTTTGGGCATTATACAATATTTTCAAATAAAAAAAAAGCTAGCATTTTATCAAACCCCATGCAATTTATTTTTACCTTTTTCGAAAATCCTCAAAATTTTTTGTTACCTTGAAACTGAGTGAGTGTTTACTCGCGGTAGATATGCGAAAACTTCGAATATGCTTGAGCGACACGCTTAATGCACATAAAACAGAAGCAACGCAGTTGTCTATCGAAATATAATTTTGCAATGTTAAACATTGCTGAAGGAGAAAAATATGAAACAGAAAAAATTAGTTTCAGTAATTGGTGCATTAGCCCTTATGATTAGTGCAGTGATGATGGTCGCAGGGTGCCGACATTCTACAGGCAAAGATGCTCAGCCTGAGCAACCAGCGACCCCAGCCGTTGCAGTTGTACCAGTAGAAAGAGTGTCCTTGGGTAGTCTACCGACTACCGTAAAGAATGCAGGTGATGTGTTTACGCTTACGGCAACGGTTCTTCCTGCAAACGCAACCAACAAAGCTGTAACTTGGGAGTCTTCAGACCAATCGGTTGCAACAGTTGACGCAGACGGCAAAGTAACATGTTTGAACGGTGCCGGTGGCACTACTACAATTACAGTAAAGACTGTTGATGGCAACAAAACTGCCTCATATTTGCTCACAGTAAATGGCTCAATTTAAAACTTAGATTAGTCTTTTACTGTTACATCATCAGCAAAGCTGATACAAGGCTCGGTAGTTTTTTGAAGCTACCGAACCTCAACTTTGGTTGCACACAGTAACCATAACACAATCGCTACTTCTGATAACCTTATTGTTTAATTCATTTTCCCAAATATACTAGCTTTGTTTTTAGGCACCCATATTTTTTGAAGTGTGTGCTTTTGTATTTTTAGAAGCAGCGTAAAGCTGTGTACTAACGCTGCCTCGTTCCGCCATAAAATAGTATTCTTGGTTATATTTTATATTTTTATAATATTGAAACTGAATAAATACATTATGAAAGCACAACCAATATTTGTAATTGCATTAACAATCAAGGATGTTATTAAAGTCGTCTTCCACTTTATTCCTAGTTTTTTGAATAATAATATATTAATTGGAATTTCAATTATCAGAGTTATAATAAAAATTATTAAAAAATATATTATAAAATACAGACTCATAAATTTTATTTCATGTGAACTTACCCAAGGAAACCAAAAAGCACCAAGCCATCCACCATTTAACTTTAATGATAATAAAAATCCTAAAACTCCACTTACGAGATTTGAAATTGTTAATCTCCAAAATAATCCGCCAAATTTATACTGTCGCTTTAATAAAAAATAAAAAAGCGAAACTTCAAGCAATAATATTGCAGAAATTATTGCCCATCCTTGTGGCAGTAAAATAAGAAGTGCCATCGAAACATTAAAAGTTTTAGTAGAAATTTTCGAGACAAACCTATTTAATTCATTTTTCATTTTAACCTTCCTAAAAAGTGCCCCAGTGTGGCGCGTCCACATAACATGCATTTTAAACCGTAATGCAGCTTGTCTGTATTGTCAGCTTTGAAAACAGTGTTATGTGATTTCCTATAAACTACAAACTATTGCCCAATTTTTGAAGAACAGTTTGTAACCACCATCATTCCATAATTTCATAAATTCATTATAAGAGTAATACCGATTTCCCTCCTTGCATTCTTTATCAATAATTGTTTTACGTTGATTGTCTGAATTTTTTTCCTGCATAGAATCATAAAGCATAAAACCATTTTTATCATAGCCGAGAATAGTTACATAATGAAGAACATGATGAATTTTTATAAGACAAATAATTGGCTTTTTCTGAAAAACTGTTTCTTTTATCCAGTTAATTTTATCCTGATCTGACTTCCATTTCAAAACATATTCTTTTGTTTTTATCCCGTTATTGTGTAATTGATTTATGACGCCTTGAGGAAATGTAAGATTTTTGTGAACACGCCATTTCATTTGCTTTGCAAGAATTTCAGGATCTTTTTTCTCATCACGTAAAATGTTTATAACAGCCATCACAGAATAAGGTCCGCAGTTATTCAGTGTCTGTCGGTAAAAAAGATTTTTATCCATTTTTAGATAATACGAATCGTAAATAAGGTTGTTTCCTTTTAGAACGAATGAAGGTATCGCTCTACCAAAACAAAATAAAAATAGTGCAGAAGCTGCAAAAAATATTGAAATTGCTTTCATTATGATTTTTCTTTTTTTCATTTTTGCTATTTATTATATTAACAAACTCGTTCCTTTAATTCTAGTCCAAAGTTCAATTCATTTTTCATCAAGCTTGACTTGTTGAAAAATATTTCTTATTTATCATAATAATCAATTGAATGAAAATTAGTTGGAAAAATGTAGAGCTCTGTACCTTGTTTTCCATCAAGCCGATTCCATTTTATTATTTTATAAAATATTGCAGAATACGTTACCGTACCACCATCTTTATAAAAAGTCGGTATAGGAATTAAACACAAAATAAAAAGAATAACTAACAATATTTTATATTTCTTTTTCATTTTTACTCCCAGTGCCACAATGCGTAGCGTCAATCCAAAATTCGTGCAACCTGCATTTGTGCCTTTGCCAAAGCGAAGCGTAATGCAAAGTTGGTGCGAAAGCCTGCACATTGACACTTAATTATAGTCTAAAAAGAAAGACAACGTCAAGATGAGGCTGTAGTTATGTTTATTTTTTAACATAAACTTATTTTTGCAAATATTTCTATAATTCAAAATTATATAGTATTTCATTATTTATGCATTTTGTAAATTCTTGTGTTTGAATTATTTCTGAGAATGATATCTTTAATGATTTTAATGTGCGAGGTAAAAATCAGAGTCTTATCCGTAAAAAATATTTCTTTCTAACTTAAAATTACCAATAAGCTCAAGCTCAATATCAAAATAGCAATTCGATTACGAAAACAAAACGTAAAAACTACTTCGATTTTATTATTAAACTCCTTGCACTAAATCGCATGATGCGTTTAACATTCCTTCGACCTTACATCAGTGCACAACAAAAACAGATAGTTTGTCAAGCTAAATTGCTGCAAAATAAATGTCAGCTTTGCAAACGGTGTTATACCTTTTTAATCGCTAATATCTACATCCAGAGTGAGAATAATTTTATAGTCTTTGAACTTATTTTGAATTTCATCATATAATTCTTTATATAGTTTTTCACGATTCTTAACATTAAAATCTATAATTATATCAAGACTGATTGTTTTATCGGCTTCATCCAAATAAAAACCATGCATTTGTAAAATACCAGTATGAGAAAAAACAATATCATGAATATCATTCTTAATTTTTATTATATTTTTATCTTTTGTATTTACAGAGTAAATTCCTATCGTATGCAGGACTATTCCATATTTTTCCATAACACATTTTGTTATTTTTCTTGAGATTTTATCGACATCAGCAATGGACAATGTATCAGCAACTTCGATATGAATTGAGCCCCAATATTTGTCTGGACTATAATTATTCAATATTAAATCAAATGCCCCCCTGAACGTCCGCTTCTTTTTGAATTTACTCTTTTATTTTCTTCGATAAATCGCTTTCAATTCTAACACCAAGTATATTGTCAACAGATTCTTTTATCAGTTCTAATCCAGATTTTATAATGAACAATGATAAGATAACACTGACGTATGCTTCTAAACTAATATTAAATACCACAAAGATAATTGCAGAGATAGCTACTGAAATAGAAAGAAGCGCATCGTTAAATGCGTCCGAACCGCTTGCAATTAATGAGTCGGAATTAACATCTTTTCCTTTTTTCTTAACATAAATCCCTAATATAAATTTTACTGCGATACCTGCAATTTACGCTTGTTCTAATTACCGTTTTTTCTCTATTATTTTCCATAAAATTATGCTCCAATGATAATGTATCGTTCATGCAAAGTGTCTCAATGCGGATGTCTGACCAAATCCTACGCTCAACTTGCATTTGCGACTTGATACCTGATTGTACTAGAAAAATAGAACCAATGTCAAGTTAAATCGTAGGGTTTGGTGTTGCTATGTTTTCTCTTTCTTTTCGGCGTAACGTGATTCTAAAAAAAGTATAACAGCAAGTAAATAATTTTTTAGTTCAGATAACTATTTATTTTCACTTGCTTAAACTGAGTTTAAAAAAAACGTAAATAGCCTTTTCTCTTTGCACTTTTTATACAAAGATTAAATACAACAATTCCACAGATTAAATACAATATAGCATTTGCCCACAAAAGTAAATGTTTTTCCATAGGTATTCCAATGACAGAAATACCTTGCTCAAAAACAATTTTCAGCATTTCATTTGCTTGGATAAAAGGCAACAACAAACATGTAGCAAAATTTGCTGGGATAAAAAGAAAAGCTAAAAATATGAATTGAAAAATTGATAAAATTGCACTTGCTTTTTTGAATATAATTGTAATTCCCGCAATGACTAAGCTCATCCCAAGCACTGAAATCAAACCAACAATAAGCACATACATAGTTGAGAAAATTTTAAAATAAATATGGCTACCAGAAATTAACGAAAATACAAAAATATTAACCCAAGAAAAAATACAATATAAAAGCGTACTAACCATACTTTCGATGATAAGCAAAAATGTAAAATTATTGCTATTTATAATCATGTTTTCTAATATGCCTGTGTCACGATTATTTGCAATTATATATCCAACAGAAGTATATACCGAAAGTATCATTGTCCAAGAATAATACCCAATGAGTATGCCTATTCTATCATTACCAAATGACAAAACTGAACCAGATGCAATTTTGATACCATTCCATAGCAAGAAAAAAATTACATAAAATAAAATCATTGAAATGATTGTATTCACAAGAGTTCTTTTGTAATAAATCATTTCTTTGTAAATTGACGCATAAATGTTTTTTAGAAGTCTCATCTCAGTTTTCCTCCGATTTATTATTATTTATTAATTGCGTAATTGATGAACGCAATGTATTTTCTGAATTTAACATTTTTACCTTTACGCCAAAGCTGTTTAGTTTTGAAAACATTTCGTTAAGCTCATTGTTGTTGTTCCAGAAAATAGTGAAACTTAAGTCATTCATTTCAGTAATGCGAAAGCTATTGCTCAACTCTTTTTTTACATCATCAGTAAGTGGTTCGTATAACATAACTTCATAACGACTCGTTTCAAACAATGATATAAACTCTTGCACTGAACCCTGCTTTAATGTTTGCCCCTCATGAATTAAAATGCAGTCAGTACAAGTCCTTTTTACAAATTCCATATCGTGCGAACTTAATAAAATGCTAACACCATATTCTTTATTGATGTCTACTATTAAGCGTTCTAACTCTGCCTGAAACTTAACATCCAAGCCTGTTGTTGGTTCATCAAAAATTAATAGTTGAGCTGACGACATAAGTGCAACAGCGATATTTGCACGTTGCTTCATACCAAACGATAGTCGATGCAATTGTTTTTTTAGTATAGGTTCTAATTCTAAATACTCTGCAATTTTTGCAAAACGAGTTTTATCAAATTTATTTGAATTTTTTAACAGTGAAAAATATTTTATATTTTCTTCAACTGTCATATACCAAAATAAATTTCTACCACCATCGAGCAATACAGAAATATTATCTGTTACAATCGTCGGTTTTTTTAGTAGACTCTCGTTATTAAAATAAATGTTGCCACTACATGGAATTAACAGGTTTGCAACACATTTTATTAATGTAGTTTTACCAGCACCATTCATTCCTAAAAGTCCTGTAATACTGTTTTTTGAAACAGTAAGAGAACAATCCTTTAATGCTTGAACTTTTCCATGTAAAAAAGTCTTGTTCAATTTTTCAATCGAAAGAATTTTTGTGTTCATTTATACATCTCCTTTTGTTTTTTTATATATTATATGAAAAAAAAATAAAGTAAAGTATTTTTTTTTCAAAAAGTTAAAAATTTATCAAAAAGTTTTCTGGCTCTGATTTAGCCATGCGTTTTTTTGCGGCTAAAATAAACGCACCTAGAGGCAGCGAAGTTTCGTGAAAATATATTGCGGAGCAATGCACGTGCGGAAATTTTTCTAAAAAGCATTTTGCATTCTAAGCTTTTCGCAAAATCAAAACGCGTAAAAAAAACTTCCGATTAAGCTTTACCGATCGCGACGAGAACCACTGCAGAGTACGAGGCAATGCTATACTTATCAGCGTGAAGGGGTACCGCATTTGCTTCGGTTAAAAAACTTTCTAATCCTGAAAGAGAAGTGTCAATTAAGCGATGCCATATTTTTTTACGAGGAGCAGGATGGACCGTTGCCGTGATGTCCAAATGTGATGCATTCATCATTATGTAAAAATCGTTTTCGGTTTTTGCGTCAAGGCTGGATGTGTCGGCACCGTTCAAAAGATACGCAACGAAGTTCATCGGCTGCGTCCAGTCAGGATAATTTCCATCGGCATTGAACCATTCAATGTCGGCAATGTCATCTGCATTTTTTTTACCAGTTAAAAATTCCGAGCGTAAAAATACGGAATGACGTTTGCGAAAGTGAATTAGCTTTTTCATAAAATCCAAAAACTCATTTTGCTTTTCGGAAAACGACCAATTAAACCACGAAGTTTCGTTGTCTTGACAATAGGCGTTGTTATTTCCGTTTTGCGTCCGCAGCACTTCATCGCCCATCACAAACATCGGCGTTCCAATCGAAAGCATCAAACTAGCAATTAGGTTTTTTGCCTTTTTAAAACGGAGTGCTTCGATTGCTTGATTTTCAGTTTTGCCCTCGACACCGTGGTTATAACTGTAATTGTTATTTTCGCCGTCGGCATTGTTTTCGCCGTTTGAGATATTGTGCTTGTGGTTATAACTCACCAAATCGTAAAGCGTGAAGCCGTCATGACTTGTGATAAAATTTATTGAGTTCACAGGCTTTCTTCCATTTGTTGAATAAATATCAGAAGAGCCTGTAACACGTGTCGCCAGTCGTTGAAAGTTCGCGTGTTCACCGAGCCAAAAAGAACGCACGTCATTTCTGAAGCGATCGTTCCATTCCGCCCAACGCCCAGGAAAACTGCCGACTTGATACGCACCGCCTGCATCCCACGCTTCCGCAATAATTTTTGTGTTGTGCAAAATCGGGTCTTCGCAAATACGTTCGATGGTCGGGGCGTTTTCTATCAGGTTGCCGTATTTATCACGTCCGAGAATCGAACCCAAATCAAAGCGAAAACCGTCAACGTGCATACTCACAACCCAATAGTGCAAACAATCCATGATAAAATTTTGAACCACAGGGTGCGAGCAGTTGACAGTGTTTCCGCAGCCCGAAAAATTTTTATAATATCGCTTGTTGTTTTCCAAAATATAATAAATCGAATTATCTAAACCCTTAAACGAATATGTCGGACCTAATCCGTTACCTTCTGCCGTGTGATTAAACACAATATCCAAAATCACTTCAATTCCAGCTTTATGAAGCTCTCTCACCATTTCCTTAAATTCATTCACCGGAGCTGCACGATATGTGTCATGTGCATATCGCACCTTAGGAGCAAAAAACGCAATCGTGCTATAACCCCAATAGTTTTTGAGCCTTTCGCCCGTTTGCGGATTAGTCCGTGTGTTTTCGTTTTCGTCAAATTCTTGCACTGGCAAAAGCTCCAAACTTGTAATGCCCAACTCTTTTAAGTATGGAATTATTTCGACGACGCCTTTATATGTGCCAGGAAACTTTAGCGTTCTGTTTGTAACTGTTAAACCTTTCACGTGTGCTTCATAAATGACCGTTTCGTTCATCGGACGATTTAGAGGTTTGTCGCCTTGCCAGTCAAACTCTTCATCATCCACGACAATGCATTTCGGAAAATGTTTTGCGTGTGCTTGCGTAGAATAAAATAAATCGCCGTCAATGTTAGGCGACGGCATTTGCAAACCGTCCTCCAAAAAAATCGACGAGTTGGTAACGGCTTTTGCGTAAGGATCCAAAAGATAATTATGCCGATTAAAGCGTTGTCCTTCAGTCGGTGCAAACTCTCCGTCCACCCGATACAAATACAACGCATTTGCTTTTAAGCCCTTGACAAAAACGTGCCATACATCGCCAGTTTTATTTTTTCGCACATCAAAGCTGTAACTTTCAAACGCCACATCATCAGTTTCATTTTCAAAAAAGTCCAACGTTACCGCCGACGCATTCCGCGAAAAAATCGCAAAGTTAACACCGCTTTCATAAAGCGTCGCACCGAAGTTGCAAGGGCTTCCCGCCAAAAATTCCAAACTCATCATTTCAGGCATTGTAACAAAGATTAAAAATTTCCGCTAGGAGTTTTTCTTGAGTTTAATTTTTTTTCACCGAAGACGATTTTGCATTTTACGTTCAAGCACAATCCAGAACTAAAAAATTTTTATCTCCAAAGTATTTTCCTCGACACCTTATGCTTTTGAAAATTTCCCAAAAAAGAAAATACCGCTCGTAAAAAGCTTTCGTATTTTATGCCTAATTTCATCACGTAAAAGTTTAACCCAAAAGATTTGCACACTCTTGTAAAAACGTAAGCGGTTTTATACAATACGATTATGCGCACAATACTTTCCGCTCGCTTTGTAAAATCCGCTGTTGCTCCACACCAGTTTCCTGAGCATGCCTTTCCAGAATATGCTTTTTTCGGGCGCTCAAATGCAGGAAAGTCATCGCTTATCAATATGTTGCTCAACAGAAAAAATCTCGTAAAAACAGGTGCGAAGCCAGGCGTTACTCGCTCGATAAATTTTTTCGCTGTGAACGAAGCAACGCCTGCGACGGCGTTTTATGTTGCGGACTTGCCTGGTTACGGATATGCTCAACTGAAAAAAGGCGAAGTGCACGACATCGACAAAATGCTTTCGGATTATTGTTCTTGTCGCACAGCTCTAAAAATTATGTTTTTGCTGATGGATGTTCGTCGTCCGCCGAATCAAGTGGAAAAAGATATTTGCGTATTTTTTGCTTCAAGCGGAATTGAGTTTCGCATCATTGCAACAAAAGCTGACAAAGTTTCAAAGTCGGAGCAGCAAAAACAAGTGCATGCACTTTCGGCATTTTTTGAAATTCCAGCAGAGGAAGTAATCCTCACGTCAACGCTTAAAAAAACTGGCAGAGAAAAATTACTAGCACTTGTGTAAGACGGACATCAATTTTTGAACCGCAACGAGCGTATTCCTAAAATGCACTGGAACATGATGCTCAACTTAAAATCCGCTAAGCGGATTTTAAGTTGAGCTGTGGATAAGCTTAAGCCGTTTACAAAGGCAAAAATTAAAAAAAAAGATTTTCAGGTGAAATAAAAAACCGCCCAAGGTTGAGCGGTTTTGTTTTTAAGATTTTCCAGCGTTAGCTGAGAGTTGCGAACATAACGGCTTTAATCGTATGCATGCGGTTTTCGGCTTCTTCAAAAACTTTTGAGCGGGATGATTCAAACACGTCGTTGGCGACTTCCATTTCGGTGAGTCCAAACTTTTTGTTAATTTCCTGTCCCTTTGTGGTTTTCAAATCGTGGAACGATGGCAAGCAGTGCATAAAAATTGCGCCTTTGCTGGCGTTGTTCATCAGTTTTGAGTTGACCTGATACGGTTTCAAAAGTTTGATGCGTTCTTCCCAAACGCTGTCTGGCTCGCCCATTGAAACCCAAATGTCGGTGTATAAAACGTCAACGTCTTTTGAGCCCGCATTGGTGTCTTCCGTCAAGGTAACAGAACCGCCTGTTTCTGCGGCGATTTTTTTCGCTTGGGCTACGAGGTCATCGTGCGGGAACAAAGCTTTCGGGGCACAAGCTGTAAAGTGCATTCCCATTTTTGCACAAGCGACCATCAGCGAGTTACCCATATTGTTGCGGGCATCGCCAAAGTAGGTAAACTTCAAACCCTTCAAGTAACCGAAATGCTCTTCGACGGTTAAAAGGTCTGCAATCATCTGCGTCGGGTGGAATTCATCAGTCAAGCCGTTCCAAACGGGAACTCCAGCATACTCTGCCAAAGTTTCTACCAACTTCTGGCTGTAACCGCGGTATTCGATGCCGTCAAACATTCGTCCCAAAACGCGTGCTGTGTCTTCAATGGACTCTTTGTGCCCCATCTGTGAGGAACCCGGATCGAGATAGGTAACGCCCATGCCCAAATCGTGTCCTGCAACTTCGAATGCACATCGTGTTCGTGTCGAGGTCTTTTCAAAAAGCAAAACAATATTTTTGCCTTCCAAGTAGCGATGCGGAACGCCTGCACGTTTCATGTCCTTAAAATTTTTGGACAAATCAATCAAATATCTGATTTCATCGGATGTGAGATCCAACAACTTCAGAAAACTTTTACCGCGTAAATTTTTCGCGGTTTGACCCGGAATTGTGTTTAACATAAAATCTCCTTGCAAAATAAATCTCGCTGTTACTGGCAAGATTGTTCTTTTGTCTTTCTATAATAAGTATATGCTTTGTTGAAAAAGTGTCAAGATAATTTTTAGATAATCGTTGCAAGTTTGTCCAAACTCTTTTCGAGCTTATCAAAATCGAAAGCTACAAATTGGACTCGTTACAAATGTTCAAATCGCTTGAATTTTTTTTGTTTTTTGCAATGATAGTATGTAGGTTAAAGATAGCAAGTTGGAGCAAGTCATGAAAGTAATTCTAAAATTTTTTGCGGGGATTTTTATCGGTGCGGCGAATGTGATTCCGGGTGTTTCAGGCGGCACTATTGCTGTTATTTTGAATGCTTACGAAGACCTTTTGACGCTCACTTCGCTTGATATAAAAAAAATACGCAGGCGGCTTGTACCGCTTCTGTGCTTGTGTTTTGGCATACTCCTCGGCGTGTTGACTTTTTCGAAGCTGGTAACGGCTGCATACAAACATTACCCAGTGTACACAAACTTTTTTTTCGTTGGTATTATTCTGGCAAGCCTTCCAGATTTATTTCGACTCGTGAAAGGCTCGACTATTGATAACGCTCCCGAAAAACCGTTTAAGCTACGTTTTACGTCGCTGGTTGCGGGACTTGTGGCGTTTGCGGTGATGGTTGCATTGTTTATCGCAAAGCAAAATTTCGTGACAACACAAGACATCACGATGAATCTCACTTTCACACAATGCATTCTCCTTTTTTTAGTCGGTGTTGTCGCGGCGATTGCGATGCTTATGCCGGGAATTTCAGGCTCGTTTTTGCTTTTGCTTCTCGGTTACTATAATCCTGTGATGCACGGAATTGCTAACTTGGAAATTCCTGTGATTGCTTGTTTTGGTTGTGGGCTTTTGAGCGGTTTAGTGATAGGTTCTCGCATGTTGCTTCGCATTCTAAAAAATAGCGGTCAGGCAACGTACGCAGGCATTTTTGGATTGGTACTTGGTTCGCTTTTACACATTTTTCCTTTTGCCAAGCAATCTCCGCTCGGTTATTTGGTTTCGGCTCTTTGTATTGTCGCTGGAGCTGCGTTGATTGTAGGTTTCACAAAAATCAGCAAATTAGATGGTATTTCGTGAATTGGACGCTCGGAGCAAAAATTTAAGGAGATAAAACGATGAAAAAATTTGCAGTGCTGGTTTCAGGCAACGGTTCAAATTTACAGGCTGTTTTAGATGCGATTGCACAACAAAAATTGAATGCCGAAATTTCAGTGGTTGTGTCGAACGTTGCCGATGCTTTCGCTTTGGAGCGAGCAAAAAGTGCAAACACAACAGCCGTTTTTTTCCCGAAACGCACTGGCGAAAAGCGTTCCGACTATGACGACCGCCTCGCTACGTTGATTGCTTCGTTTGAGGTTGACTACGTGCTGCTTTTGGGGTGGATGCGTATTTTGACTAAAAACTTTTTGCAGCATTTTACCGCAATCAATTTGCACCCTGCGTTGCCTCATACATTTGCTGGCGTCGAGTGCATCGAAAAACAATTTGATGCGTTTCAAAAAGGCGAAATTACCGAGTGCGGGATTATGATGCACTTTGTGCCTGACGAACAGGTTGACGCTGGTCCAGTTATTTTCACAGAAAAAGTTCCTTGCACAAAAGGCGAAGCACTTGCACAATTTGAAACCCGCGTGCATGAAGCTGAGCATAAGCTCGTTGTGAAAACCGTCGCCTTTTTGCTGGCGGAGCATTCGTAAACGGTTCAGCAATGTACCTACTGTACATTGCTGAACTTAGAGTTTGTATGAAAGCGTCTCAAAATACGCTTTGGACTTTGAGACGCTTTCAACCTAAGTTTTGGGCTATGCCCAAAACTGCCCGCGAACGCAAACGCCGTTGGGCTTTTGTACACCGCCATCCGTGGCGGAAATGAGCTTTTTGAGTATTCCTAAAAAGTACTGGTACAGGATGGACGCATTAAAATCCTTGCAAGGATTTTAATGCGTCCCGTGAGTTGCACTTGCAAGTTAGCGGTCAATTTTGAAAGTGTTGATTTCGCCAGAAAGCTTTTGTATATTTTCGTGGTTTACCGCCGTTGCTGAATCTACGCCCTGCACGGACTGAATAATTGCCTGTGCACCGTTTGAGATTTCGCTCATTGCACCGTTAATCGCTTGAGTCAAATCGGCAAGCGTAAACATCTCTTCAGCAATTTGCTTACCACCTGTCGTCAATTCCGCCGAGCCCTGCGAGATAAGTTCAACCGTTGACTTTATGTCGCTCATTGCTTGAAGCACTTGCGAACTGCCAGACGACTGCTCCTGCATTGCAAACATAACTGTGCGGTTTTGCTCCGTAACATTGTCAGCAAGAGAAAAAATAGCATCAAAGTGATTTTTAACCTGCGTCGTGCCGCTTGCAACTTGTTGAATAGATTCCTTGAGTTTTTGTAACTGCTCGCTAATCACTTTGCCTTGCTCACTCGACTGTTCGGCAAGCTTTCTGATTTCGTCGGAAACGACTGCAAAACCTTTGCCTGCTTCGCCTGCGTGAGCTGCTTCGATTGCCGCGTTCATAGCAAGTAGGTTTGTCTGCTCGGCTATATTTCGGATAATGCTACTCGCTTCGAGCAAACCTTCGGAACGCTCGAGAACATCATTCGACTGGTCGACTGCTCGCTCCATTGCTATGCGTCCGTTATCAGATGCGTTACTTAGTTTTTGGGCAACTTCTTCGCCTGTTTTTATCGTATTTGTTACCGAGCGAATATTTGCAACCATTTGCTCAACCGCAGCTGAAGACTGATTGATGCTAACCTTTCCGCGTTCGATATTTTTATCAAGGTCATTGATGGCTTGAACCATGCTTTTTACGGTTGCTTGCGTTTCTTCGACGCCAGCGGATTGGTTGATAATCCTGTTTTTAATTGAGTCGATATTTGCTACAATCTGCGTGATGCTCGAAGTCATTTCGTTCACATCGTTGGTAAGCTTTCCAGCAGAATCCGTAGAAGCTGCAACCGTGTTTATAATGGTGCTAAGGAGGCGGCGCATAACAGTGTAAAATTGATTTAAGTCCGACATAAGTACGCCAAGTTCGTCGCGGCTCGTTATATCGAGGCTCCGCTGCGTATAATCGCTTTTTGACAAATACGATGAGAATACCGAGATTTCCTTGAGGCGTTTACTCATTCCACTCACAAAAAGGTAAACGTCCACAATGGCGACAATGGTTGATACAATCAGAATGGGTAAAACGTTGGTGCGAAAAATCGTCATTATATCAAACTCTGCGTTGCCTTTGGAAAGAATCGGAGCAAGTACCAAAAATACAACACCCAAAAATAAAAAGCTCATAATCAGTACAGTTTTCTTCATAACCGACATTGTCATATATTCTGATTTCAGCGTAAGGTTTTTGACATGCGCCTCCAATATTTTGCCAAACGGAATATACGTAAGGAAACCGAACAAAAATGTAATACCTTCCGTTACAAAAAAAACTACGAGCGGTTCGTGCGAAATGCCGTGCAAGCTGTAGTTTATTATGGATAATAAAAACACGGAAAAACCATTTACGTTTATCGACAATATAGTGCTTTTCACAAAGTTTTGTACTCGGCGGTTCGTTATGTCAGCGGACTCTTCAGAGCCATCGTATTCACGGATAGCTTTGCTAAAGTAAGTAAAGATAATAATTGGAACGATGATATTGAAAACGATACCACCGATAATACATAACGGTGTTACCGACAGCATTGTCATATTCTCGAAAGACAGTGCACGAACAAAAACGAGAATATAGCCGCAAAGAAAAAATGGAAAAAGATGTGCCAAGAAAAAAAACACCTTCAGACTTAGCGGAAATTTTTCGATTAACTCGACTGACTGACTGACTGACTGACTGACTGACTGACTGACTGACTGACTGACTGACTGAC
>CALAEM010000046.1 GCA_937890985.1 uncultured Treponema sp.
TTTTTGCGGAGCAAAAACGTCGGCAGGGCTTTTTACCGCTGACATCCTTGTCAGCAAGTGGCACAGGATGGACAAATTAAAATCCGCCAAGCGGATTTTAATTTGACCTGTGAGTTGCACTTTCGGTGAATGAAGATTAATGTTGCAATCGTTATGGAATGTATTGACCATTTGCTAAAATAGATTTATACTGATACTGAGGGGATTCTTGCGATGGAAGAAAAAATTGCACAGGCGATAAAGTTTTATTTGGACAACGAAGCGGATAAGGTTTTCAAGGATGAGGTTGAGGCTCTCGTGAGGGCAAATGACGAAACCGAGCTTAATGACCGTTTTTATAGAACGCTGGAATTCGGAACGGCAGGATTGCGCGGAATTATTGCGGGTGGCACCAATAGGATGAATCCACTGGTTGTAAAGCGTGCAACTCAGGGAATGGCGGATTATGTGCGGAAGGCTTTTGCGTCGGAGGCAGAACGCGGAGACTTGAAAGTGGTGATTGCTTACGATTGCCGGAATTATTCGCGGGAGTTTGCAAAAGCTGCGGCTCTTATTTTTGTTGCGAACGGATTTACCTGCTACCTCTTTTCGGATTTACGCACAACGCCGGAATTGTCTTTTGCGATTCGGCAGCTTCATTGTCACACAGGTGTGGTAATTACAGCTTCGCATAATCCGAAGCAATACAACGGCTACAAGGCTTATTGGTCGGACGGAGCTCAAATCACGCCGCCGCATGATAGCGGGATTATCGATGCGGTCAACACTGTTTCAACCGTCAAAGAAATTTCCGAAGCTGAAGCACTCAAAACTGGACGATTGAAACTTATCGATAAAGAAATTGACGAAAAGTTTTGGGCGATGGTGGAGTCAAAAATTTCACGCACCGACTTGATTGCGGCTATGTCGCGTAATGTCAAAATTGCGTATACGCCGCTTCACGGTACGGGGGCTATGCACGTGGAAAAAGTACTCGGCGATTTCGGTTTTCACGTGCTTACAGTACCTGAGCAGCGGGAGCCTGATGGAAATTTTCCGACGGCAAGTTATCCAAACCCAGAAGAAGCGGCAGCCTTGCAGATGGGAATAGATTTTGCAAATCGCGAGGGTGCCAATATTTTGATGGCAACAGACCCTGACTCAGACCGTTTTGCGTGTGCGGTGCGAAACGAAAAAGGTGAAATGCAGATTATCACGGGAAACCAAATGGGCGTGCTTTTTGCCGACTATTTGGCATTAACTGCCCAAGAGCAAAATCGCTTGCCAAAACACGGCGTAATGATTCGCTCGATTGTTTCAAGTCGAATGATTGACGAAGTTGCACGGTCGTACGGTGTGCGAGTGCTTGAATGCTTGACAGGCTTTAAGTGGATTTGCGGCGAAGTTGAAAAGATTATCCGTAAAGGCGATGAAACATACATGTTCGGTTTTGAAGAAAGCTACGGATACAACTTCGGTGAAGAAGTCCGCGACAAGGACGGAATTTCAGCTTCGGCAGTTTGTGCAGAAATGACTTTGTACTGGCAGCAAAAAGGTTTGTCGCTTTTTCAGCGACTTGACCAACTGTTTGCAAAACACGGCGTGTTTGCGGAAAAAACCGTCAGCAAAACTTTCGAAGGAGAAAGCGGGCTAAAAACTATGCAGAAAATGATGCAAACATTGCGTCAAAGTAAAGTGTGCGAAATTGCTGGGTGCCTTGTCGAAAAAATTCGCGACATAAAAGCTCAGTGTGAATATTCGCCTGCGACTCCCGAAAAAACCACACCGATTGATTTACCGAAAAGCGATGTGCTTCAATACTTTTTGGCGGACGGCACTGTGTTGTGTGTGCGACCAAGCGGTACCGAGCCAAAGATTAAAACTTACATTTTGTATCGCTCGTCAACTCGCGGTGATGTCGCACAAGAAAAAGAAAAGGCAGCCGCACAGGTGCAAGCTCTGGAAAAAGCCATAGCTGAAATGATGAGGAGCTGATTTAATGCTTGAAGTTTTTAGCGACATTTTGGCAAGCTTTGAAATGAAGCTTTTGGTGCGGCTCTTGATTGCAGGTGCTGCTGCGGCGTTAATTGGTTATGAGCGGGAAAGTGCGTTTAAAGTCGCTGGAATCCGTACGCACGTAATTGTTTCGATTGCCTCGGCACTTTTAACCTGCGTGTCTATTTACGGATTCGGCGTAACGGGAAACGGCTCGCCTGAAGGTGCTGACCCCTCGCGTGTTACTGCCGCCATTGTAACGGGTGTCGGCTTTTTAGGAACAGGTGCAATCATTATCCGTTCGGGCAACATAACAGGCTTAACGACGGCGGCTGGATTGTGGGCTGTTTCAGGCATCGGTATTGCTATCGGTGCCGAAATGTACATTCTTGGTATTGGTGCAACATTAATGGTATATCTCGCGGAGATTTTTTCGCACTTCAAGCTGTATTCGCTCTTGACGCCATCGCCTCGAATTCTTTATGTTGTGGTTGATGTTGAAGATGTTGCTTTTCCAAATTTTGTGAAAATGCTTTTTGAAAAATATAAAGTAAAGCGGACACGAGTCATTATGCAGGAATACAAACGCAAAAAAAACTCAAAGTACAAAATAAAACTCCACATACACAGCAAAGAAAAATTCTTGGAGTTATTGAGTGAAATAAAAAACCATCATTCGGTGAAGTCGATTGTTATTCATGACCAGCGTTTTTCAAATGACTAATTATTCGCATAAAGTCAATTAAATTCTCGAAAGCTTCGTTCACTTGATTTTAGTTTTTGTATCCAGTAAAATAAACTATGAGCTTTTTTGCAGCATTATTTTTTGCTGTTAGGAATTTATTTTTGTCGATTTTTTTTCCTAACTCGCCAGAAACACAGCGGAGAAAAAAATTAAACTCAATCTATGCATATCTAAAAAGATTCCCGCATCCATTTTTGTCAAACGATCTTTTTATCCAACCCGATTTTGTAAAATTGATTTTTAGAATTTACCTCGAAGTATTACCAATCAAATCAATATTTCAGCAATCGCTGATGAATGCCGATATTCGCGTATCAAATAAATTTCAGGATTTACTTTTATCGACGGCGTTCACAGAAGAGCAAGAGCAGCTTTATAGTTCGTTTAGTTTTGACGCACGTGAAGTCGATTTGCAAAAAGAATCAATGTCCTCGATTGACGTTACTCAACGCCGCTTAAAAGAACAAGTAAAACGCTTTCACGGATTTTTGCATAATCTTGGCACGCCGAAGCTCAAAGCGATGGAGCAAACAATGCACAAAATTGATGCGTTGTACGACTTTTGCTCATTTGACTTTTACGATTTTTTTTCGCGTTTTACGGAACTCACGGAGCGGCGACTTGCAGAAATTGTGGAGAACGGCACAATGCCACAATTCGCTCCAGTGCGTGCCGAAAGCGTTATGAAAGAGCTTTTGGATTTGAACTTTGTTTTAAAGAACTTAAAAGTGGAAAAGGATGTTATCGATGCAATTGAGACGCTTCATTCGAAAGTTGCAGGCTCAGCCGAAAATAAATTTTTGTTTGTAATGCAGCAAATCACGACGCTAAAAACCATCATCGAGGAAGAATTGCCTTCCGACACTGTGCTTAATATGATCCGTTATGTAAAAGGCGAACCCGATTTTGAAGATAAAACGGAAGTTACAAAAACACCGATTATAGCAGATTTTAGCGAGCGACTCGAAGCACGATTTTCGGCGGATTCAAAAAAGCTTGTGCTCATTTTTCAGGAAAGCAAAATTGACACATTGATTACAGAGGCTTTTGGCACACAAAAGTTTTACACGTTTTCTGGGTACAATGAAGAAACAAATAAGCATTTGAAAAATTCAACGGCACTGAGTTTTGATTGGATACGTCCAATGGAATTACTGCGGACGTTTACGAGGCAAACATTTGAGCCAAACATTAAACAATTTCTCAAGGTTGTTTTAGTCGAGGGATTTTTTATTGATACAAATTTTCAAAAAAATTTGGGGGCGGCATTTTATTATTGCGACAATCTTCCAAACACGTTTGAAGAATTTGAGCGGATGTTTGCCGACGACGAAAAATGCAGCGTTAAAACAATCAACAGTTTGTTGGCTGAAATTGATAGCGGTGCGGATTTGGAAAAAGCATTGGACAAGATTATCAGCGAAGCAAATATGTTGGCAAAGGGCGTTGTACAAACTTCGGTGGAGCAATATACGTCATTGTACACAAACTGCAATCAATTAATCTCTGATGCAAAAAAACATCACGCTGAGCTTATCAGCAACGTGAAAGTTCTTTTTTCGTCTGGTAAGTTGCGTGCAGCTGCTGCAAACTTTGAAAAAAATATTGTCGTCTTGTCAAAGTTTCTTGAGATTATGAAAAATTATGCAGTGCTTGTTAAAATGGATATTGCATAAAGAATGATAAATTGATACAATAAAAAGATATTGTAAACTCGGTTGTAAAGCATTCGGTTAAAGAATTTTCCGATGTATGATGAGAATGATATGGGAATAAAAAAATTAAACAAAAAACGAAAAAGATGTATTCGTGCAGCCCAACAGTGTGTAGGTCTGAGTGAAAAAGTAAAATTGCAAGAAAAAACAATATTTGACTTGGGGCAGCTTTTAGAAATTTCCAACAGCTTAAACTCGATGATTGAATTTCGTCGGCTAATGGAAGCGATTTTGTATGTTGTGATGGCACAAATGAAAACGTTCGGTGTCGCAATTTTTACAAAAAAAACTTTTGATGATGACTCGTTTATTTTGTACGATGACGTGTACGGCTTTGATACAGGCGATTACGAAAAGCTTCCGATTTTGGATGCTCACAAAATCATTCAGTTTTTGGCTTCAAAAGACCGTTGCGTTTTACCAGAAGAAATCAAAGACGCATTTTCCGACGGTCGTGATTCCGACAGAGCGGTAAAGTTACTTTTGGATTTGGGAGCGTCGCTTTTTGTTCCGATGAAAGTTCGAAAGCACCTCGTTGGTTTTTTGATTTTGGGCAAGCAAATTGAAGGTACATGTGCGTACGATGCTTATGCTCAGGATATGATTCTCAACATTGCGAACCTAGCCGCTATCGCAATCAACAATGCACAGCTTCTGGAAATGACGACAACAGATATGATGACACGTCTGAAACTCAAGCATTATTTTTTCGCGGTGCTTAGCGAGCAGCTTGAAGACTTAGACCCGCAGTCGAATTTGTCGGTGCTGATGTTTGACCTCGACAACTTCAAAGGTGTCAACGACACTTACGGTCATGAATGCGGCGACATCGTTTTGCAGCAAGTCGCAGATGTTATCAAAACATCTATCCGCGATACAGATTTGGCTGCACGTTACGGTGGAGAAGAGTTTGTCGCAATGCTGCCTGGAGCAGACATAGACGTTGCAGTGATGATTGCCGAAAGGATACGTTCCCGCATTGAAGCTATGGAAATTATCTATGACGGCAAGTCCGTGAAAATTACTATTTCGATTGGTATTGCTCAGTATTTGCACGACAAAGAAAATACGAAAAGTCTCGTGAATCGTTCGGACGTTGCATTGTATACTTCAAAGCGTACTGGCAAAAACAAATACTCAATTTCGGAAAAAAATCTCAAGGCACTTGAAGCTGAAAACGCCGAAGCAAAAACCTCGGTGAAAGACGCTCCAAGCAAAAATAAAAAAACAACCAAAACTGAAAATACCAATTCACAAGGATAGCTATGAATTTTTTACGTAAACCTTTTCGTTACACCTATACCAATGCCTGCACTGTTTTGATTGCGATTAACTTTTGCGTTTTCGCTTTGTTTACTTTTCTGAAAATCATCGGGCTTGGATGGATGCAACAATATTTTGCGTTAGTTCCGCCTCATACGATTCACTATCATCGGTTTTGGCAAGTTTTTACATATCAATTTTTACACGTGGATATTTGGCATATCGCATTTAATATGCTTGCACTTTATTTTTTTGGGATACCGCTTGAGCAAAAAATCGGCACAAAAGAGTTTGTGCTTTTTTACCTTTTGTGCGGAACACTGTGCGGCATCGCGGGGCTTTTTATTTATTATGGCGTGTTTCTTGAAACTCACGTTATCATCAGCACGGTAGGTGCATCCGGCACAGTGTTTTCAATAATGCTCGCGTTTGCCACACTTTATCCTTCGTCGGTCATCTATATCTGGGGCATCATTCCTGTTCCAGCTCCACTTTTGATTGTTATCTACGCTGTTATGGAATTGTACGGAACTTTTATCGCAAACGACAATGTCGCACATGCAATTCACCTTTTGGGTTTGCTTTGGGCGTTTTTGTACATTGTGATACGCTTCGGCATCAACCCGATAAAAATTTGGAAAAATCTATTCCGCTAAGAGTGCAACTTATGGTCGGTGTAAACGATGAAGCAATTAATTGACACTGAGTTTTTGCTTGACTGCAGGCGGAATGCTTACGTCGATTGTAGTATGCAATATATGGAGCATAACAATGTTATCGGCTATTTCGGTCAAGATGTTCCACTCGCGGTTTTGTACGGCTTCGGACTAATACCTGTACCGCTTGAAGATGTCGACGCGGAGATTTTTCGGTTTACAAGCGAAGCCCTGAAACAAAGGCACTTTTGCGATTGCATAAAAAGCACACTGACTTACCTTGAAACGGATAAGTGCCCAATCCTATTTTCGTGCAAGGCGTACGTTTTCGGTAACTCATGCGACTTATTTTTTCGAGAGTTTTCATCACGGACACCAAAAATCTGTATACACCTAAGCTCGGGTGTGTCAAAAGCTGAAAACGAATCGGTGACGCTTTTGCGTGAAATTGCTGGTCGCGATTTTGATAAAACAGTTTACGCAAAAGCGAAAGAAAATCTCGCGTACATTAATTCCGTTTTGGAAAAAATCGAGCACTATTCAAATGCAACCGCTCTGGAAATTTTTATGCTCGAGTTTTATAGCCCATACATTATCGATTTGACGCAGCGGGTAAATTATTTCAAGCAACTTGAACAAACGCTTAACTTTACTTCTGAGCGTAAAGAGCGTAAAAGCATTACCGCTGCTTGCCCGCGTGGAGCATTCAAAAGCATCTTCGCACAAACACCTGACAACGCCCGTGTCCTCTGGCAACCATCCTGCAAAGCCTGCGAAACTGCAAGCTTCGATTTTGCCGACGCAGCTTGCGTGTTTTCGCACTCGCTCGACACCCACTATTAAAAGCGTTTGTGCGTCAGACTTGCACTTGATAAAGAAGCCAAAAAGCTTTAATATTAGCGGTATGAAATTGATAAAACTATGGGAAGCTGATATCCAAAAAGCATACGCTTTGAATAACTCATTCCAAGAAGAAGAGCAAGGCTTCATTAATCCCGCGTTCGGATTTTCATTTGCACAATTTACAGAATACGTTGCGGGCTGCGAAAAACGTTCACGCGGAATCGACCTGCCTGAAGGATTTGTACCAGATACGATTTTTATCTTGGCAGACGACGAAGGAAACTACGTGGGGCGTTTTAATTTGAGGCACACGCTAAACGAGTTTTTGGCAAACGGCCCTGGACACATAGGCTACGGTATCGCACCAGCGTATCGCGGCAAAGGCTATGCGACTGCTGGACTTGCACTCACACTCATCGAGGCAAAAAAGCTCGGCATCACTGAAGCCTACCTAGCTTGCCACAAAACTAACCCAGCCAGTTTGGCGGTGCAACTAAAAAACGGTGCAGTAATTCACCACGAAGACGAAAAAGAATATTACACGCGAATTAAACTGTAGTCTCGCCAATCATAATCTACTGAATAAGTCCCGTTCATATATAAATACGCTCATTCTTAATCATCCAGATTGGTTTTTCACTTTTGTTAAAAAGGTAAGCACAGTAAAACTTGCGGCATCACCATAAGATAAATAAAGCCATAAAACCATTCAAGAGATTGCTCGTCAGATTCGGGCAACCTCTTTTTGCTCGAGTTCGCAAAGGCTTTTTTGCATTCAGTTAGTCGCGATAAACCGCTCGTTATTGTCCCAAGTTTTTAAGTGCAACCAACGACGGACTTGTTGTCGCAGCATTTAATGCAGCAAACTCACTCAAAGCAGCTTTTTCCTTCGATGAAAGCTTTGTCGGAATTTGCACAAGGACTTTCACGTAGAGGTTGCCAGCTAGCCCGTTTTTGGTTTTAATCCCTGCACCGCGGATACTCAAAAGCTGCCCGTTTTGCGTGCCAGCAGGAACGTTCAACGCGGTGCGGCTGCCGTCAAGCGTCGGGATACTCAGCTCGCAACCTAGTGCCGCCTGAGCAATCGAAACATTTACCGCACAATACAGGTTATTGCCCTGCCTTTCAAAAAATTCATGCGGTGCAATTTCAACAAATACAAAAAGGTCTCCGTATTCACCTGAACTAGCACTAGCACTGCCCTGTTTCGGGATTTGAATGCGGCGTCCATTTTCAATGCCTGGCGGAATCGTAACGACAATCTTTTGCTTTTTACGCTCCAAACCTGAGCCGCCACAATGAGAACAAGGCTTGTCGATAATTGTGCCTTCGCCTTTACAACGCTCACAGACGCTTGCGACAGAAAAAAATCCAGTGCTTCGACGAATTTGTCCCGTCCCTTGACAATTCGGACACATCTTCCGTTTAGCACCGTTTTCGCCACCGCTACCGTGACATACACTGCAAAGCTCATCTCTCTGATAACTAATTTCGATTTTTTTTCCGAAAACGGCATCATTCAGCGAAATTCGCAGGTTGTATTGCAAGTGTCTGAGTCTCTCACTATTTGAGCGGGAAGACCTCCCACCAGAAGTACCAAAACCTTCAAAACTACCGCCGAACAAGTTTTCAAAAACACTGGAAAAACCGCCGCCAAAAATATCTTCGAAGCCTTTCATTGATGATGGGTCAAATCCAGTGTTCATTCCAGACAAACCTTCAAAACCAAGCTGGTCATAAGCCGCTCGTTTTTTCTCGTCGTACAAGACTTCGTATGCTTCAGTTGCTTCTTTAAATTTTTCTTCGGCAATCTTGTCTCCGGGATTCTTGTCTGGATGATATTTAATCGCCAGTTTTCGGTATGCTTTTTTGATTTCATCAGCTGAGGCTTTTTTATCTACCCCCAGCACTTCATAATAATCGCGTTTTTCAGCCACGTGTGTTCTCCACTTAAAGGCAGCTCCCAAAACTACGTTTTCAGGAGGTTTTCTGCCTTGTTAAATTTATCGCCAAAGCGATTGCAGGGTTTACGCGTTGTACGGTTTAGCCCCGCGTGAGGCACATTCAAAGTTTTTCCGTGTTTTGAAAAACACGGAAAAAAACAAAAGTGCGGCAGCAACCGCCGCACTTTTGTTCGTAACGAAGTGGAGCTTTGAATACGCCGACGGTAATTCGTGCCAGAATTCTAAGGAATTACCGGCACGCCCAAATCGGGAAAATTACCGTTTTGTGCGACTTATTTGTCGTCGTTGACCACTTCATAATCGACATCGCCTGAAGAGCCTGCGTTTGTCTGCCCAGCGGAGGTGCCTGCATTGCCAGCTGCACCCGCCTGGTTTTTGTAAAGCTCTTCGGCAATTTTGTAGGATGCCTGCTGCAAGGCTTCGGTTTTTGCCTTAATGTCGGAAACATTGCCGCTTTCCATCGTTTTTTTGAGGTCGGCGATTGCTTCTTCGATTTTTGCTTTGTCGTCGGCAGAAACTTTGTCGCCCATATCTTTGAGCGTTTTTTCGGTTGTGTAAATCAAGCTGTCCGCAGTGTTGTGGACTTCGACTTTTTCGCGTTCTTGCTTGTCGTTTTCGGCATTCGCTTCCGCTTCTTTTACCATGCGGTCAATTTCGCTTTCGCTCAAGCCGCTTGAGCTTTCAATGCGGATGTGCTGCTCTTTGCCTGTTCCCAAATCTTTTGCAGAAACGTGCACAATTCCGTTTGCGTCAATATCGAAAGTAACTTCAATCTGAGGCACACCACGTGGTGCTGGCGGAATTCCAATCAAGTCGAAATTTCCAAGCGTTCTGTTTTGGCTTGCCATGCCACGTTCGCCCTGCAAGACGTGAATCGAAACAGCAGACTGGTTATCAGCAGCCGTCGAAAACACCTGACTCTTTCGCGTCGGGATTGTCGTGTTGCGTGTGATAAGCGGCGTGAATACTCCGCCCAAAGTTTCGATACCGAGCGATAGCGGGGTTACGTCCAACAAGAGAACGTCCTTTACGTCGCCGCCCAAAATACCGCCTTGGATTGCAGCACCGACTGCAACTGCTTCATCGGGGTTGACACCGTGCGAACCAGCTTTCCCGAAGATTTCTTTGATGATAGTTTCAACTCGTGGCATTCGCGTTGAACCACCAACCAAAAGGATTTCATCAATTTCGCTTGGAGTAATACCAGCGTCCTTCAAAGCCTTTTGGCACGGAGCTTTTGTTCTCTCGAAAAGGTCATCCGTCATTTTTTCAAATTCGGCACGCTTTAAGCTCTTTTGCAAGTGCTTCGGACCGTTTTGGTCAGCGGTAATAAACGGGAGATTAATCTCCGTCGCTGCTGTTGATGAAAGTTCAATCTTTGCTTTTTCGGCAGCTTCGCGTAAACGCTGGAGTGCCATTCGGTCTTGCGAAAGGTCAATTCCAGTGTCTTTTTTGAATTCTTTGACGAGCCAATCAACAATGCGAGCATCGAAGTCATCACCGCCCAAGTGAGTGTCGCCGTTTGTAGACTTAACTTCAAACACGCCGTCGCCCAATTCCAATATTGAAATATCAAATGTACCGCCGCCGAGGTCAAAGACTGCAATGGTTCTGTCCTTTTTGCTGTCTTTCCCGAAACCAAATGCAAGTGAGGCGGCTGTCGGCTCGTTAATAATGCGTTTTACGTCCAAACCAGCGATTTTTCCAGCATCTTTTGTTGCTTGACGCTGTGCGTCGTTAAAGTAAGCAGGCACAGTGATAACGGCTTCGGTAACTGTTTCACCGAGATAATCTTCTGCCGTTTTTTTCATCTTTTGCAAAATAAACGCCGAAATTTCCTGCGGCGAATAAAGTTTTCCGTTAATGTCAATACGCACGTCATCGCCGTTCGGCACAATCTTGTACGGAACACGCTTAATTTCATCCGACAACTCGCTGTATCGATGCCCGATAAAACGTTTCACAGAATACACCGTGTTTTCGGGGTTAGTAATCATCTGATTTTTCGCAGGTTGCCCAACGATTTTTTCGTTATCTTTTGTGAATGCAACGATTGACGGCGTTGTGCGTCCGCCCTCAGAGTTAGCAATAACAACAGGTTCTCCACCTTCCATAACCGACACACAAGAGTTTGTCGTTCCTAAGTCAATACCTATAATTTTACCCATAATTCACTCCTATCTTTAATATCCTTTAATATCTAATAAAATTTATGCAAAGCCTTCAGTGATTCAGCTTTTTATTTTGATTTTGTTTTTTCCGGTTTCTCTGCAGAAGCTCCATCAGGCTTTTCCGCCGCCGTTTTGTCCCCGCCTTCTTCAGGCATCAGCACCAAAACTTTCGCGTGACGAAGAACCTTATCTTTTAGTTTGTACCCTTTTTGAATTTCCTCGCCGACAGTCTGCACGCTCACATCTTTCGACGATGCTTTTGCAACAGCCTCGTGGACATTCGGGTCAAACACCTCGCCTTTTGACCTGTAGTGCAAAAGTCCGTAATCCCTCGAAAGCAAACCCTCAAGTTGGGTTTTTATCATCGCAACGCCTTCAGTAAAAGCGGCGATGCTTTCTTTTTTTTCGTCAACCGCAACGGAAATCGCACGGTCAAAATTGTCCAAAATCGGCAACAAATCCGAAATCAAACGAGCATTTGCATAATCGATTGCTTCCTGCTTTTCGCGAGCCATCCGCTTGCGGTAGTTGTCAAAATCCGCCGCCTTGCGCAAATACAAGTCTTGAAACTCCTTTGCTTTGCTCAAAGCCGCCGCAAGTGCATCCTTTTCGCCACAAGCTTCCGCCTTGGACTCGTTTTCCGCCGACACAGCATCTTTCGAAGTTGCCGACGCACCAGCTTCAGCATCTTTTTTTTCTGCTTGAACTTCGGTCTCGTCCAACTTTTTTTCTTCCATTTTTTATCCTTAAACGAAATAAATTATTTCTCTCAAAATACTAATATATTAAAAAACGGTCAAGCCTTTTTTTTAATTTTTTTCAATTTTTCAACGAAGCTATTTTGCGAAAACCGCCAAAGCTGCATCGAAGCGATAAATTCAAACGTCTCAAAGCTTTTACGCGGTTATTCTGAGCTCACCGAAAAGTCTAAACCTAGCGTTTTGCCGTTTATCTTGCCGATAACCTCTTCAGCGGCTGCGTTTAAGTTTCCAGCATTTTCCACAATAAAGCTTGCAATGCTTCTGTACCAAGCATCTCGCCGCAAAAATAAATCATACAGTTTTTTTTCGATGCAGGTTTTGCACGGCAAAACGCCTGCTGCTGAACATTCCCCGCAGCGAAAAAAACGCGGAAAAGGCTTTCCAGCAATTTGCTGCTGCATAATCCTTTCTGCTATAACAGCGAGCGGAGCGGTAAGGTATGCGGTGGTTTTTTCCGCCGCAAGGAGGGCGACACTGTCGTCAAACTCAACAATTCCGCCGCCAGTTGCAAGCACAAAGTTATCAGTGTTTTTCAAAAAATAACGCAAGGTCAAAAACTCAAGGCGGCGGAATTCGGCTTCACCTTTTTTTGCGAAAAGTTCCGCGGCGGATAAACTGAAACGCTTGGCAAGTAATTCATCTGTGTCGAAAAAATTCGCCCCAAGCTTTTCCGAACATAGTTTACCGACACTTGTTTTGCCGACTCTAGGCATACCGAGCAATATTAGTCGCATCTCAATCCGTGCCGTCAAAGGCGTATTGCGGTAAAACTTTCTTGTCGGTACGAGCTTTTATAACCTCGTCGTAAATGCCTTGGTCAAACCACGCATAACTAAACATTGTGTGAGCAAAGTTTTCGTCGTGAGGCTGATTTATCCAGCCTGGAAAGCAAATCCACTTCCACGTCAAAAAGCTTTTAACAGAACTATAATAAAACGGTATAAACACAAAATCCTTCATTACTTGTCGCTCGATTTTTTTATTGAGGGTGGCAAGCTCGACAAGCGGCAAATTTCCGTCATTGTACGTTTCAAGCATTTTGTCAAGCTCATTGTCCTGCAAGGCACAAATGTTATTCATATCGCCAGTTTTTGCAAACGACGAGTGAAAATCGTAATAATGGTTCGGGAGGCTTGTACCGCGAAAATTTGCAAAGTAGATTTGAAACTTGCCTTGCGAAACAAGCTCAACATCACCGTCCCGCAAATAGCGAAAAGAAAGCTCAACGCCCGCCTTTTTTGCTTGCTCATTCAAAAAGCCCAAAATATATTTGGGCAGAGCTTGTGCATACAAAATTTCAACCCGCAACTTTTTGCCTTTTTTGTTTTTGCGGATTCCGTCATTTGTAAACTCGTTAAATTCCGTGCCATCAAAAATCTCGTTTGCTTTTTTTGCATCAAAAGCGACAGTCTCGATAGCTTCATTGTTAAAGTCCACACCCGCAAAAACTTCGCCGTGACCAAGAGTATTCAGTCGCGTGAGATTAGCCGCGTATGAAGTCCCCCCGATGCCTGCAATATCCAAAGCGTAAAAAAGTCCTTCGCGTATTGTTGCACTCGACAACAGCACATCTGCCGTGTTAAAGAAGAAACCGCACATACCGATACGCGGCGTGTATTTTGTCCGCCAAGGCGTAACGAAGCCTTCCGTAACGCAAGCTTCGGATAATGCGGCTAAAAACTCTTGTGAACCGTCCAGCTCCAAAATATCGAACTTGCCCGCCTTAAAATGATTCATCGCAGCGGAAGTTTTCCCAAGCGTCAAAAAATAATTCACCGCGTCAAAGTTCGACATTCCCTGATAATGCTCATACTCATAGCCCCACCAGTTTTTGACTTTTGAAAAACGCAAGCCTTTATTCATATCGTATTCGCTCAAAATATACGGAGCTGTTGTCGGCTCGATAGCATTGTTATAATCGTAAACCCAGTTTTTCGGAACAACACCGTTGTAAAAGCTTTTGCACACAGGCTTCAGATTCGTCGCACTTAAAAGCTCCATCTCGCTCAAGTTTCCATTATGCTCGTACGAAACCGCAATGCAGTAATCCGTAATTTTTTTCACCGTCAGCGTTGCATATTCCGCGTTAAACCAAGGGTCAACAATTTCCTGCGAAGTATAAAATTCGACTGCAAAACAAAAATCGTCCGCAGTGCAAGGCGAGCCGTCAGACCAACGAGCGTTCTCGTTCAGCTTATAGTAAACGGTTTTTCCGTCGCCTGCAAAACTCCAAGCGGTTGCCGCCGACGGCATAAAAGAATAATCATAAGGCGAGATGTCCAGCAAAGGCATACTCGTCCAAAAAAGCTGCTGCGTTTCAGCCGTCGAGTTTGGTCCACAATACCGAAACGTCGCTGGAAACTCCGTCAGTCGATAAAAAATTTCCCCGCCTTGCTTTGCATTCCGCGAGCCAAAACGAGGCGTTCGAGCTGTTTGCCAAGCCGCCTCTGGCAAAGCTGCAACCGAAACATCAGCGGCAACCGTTTCGCAAACAAAACTCGGAGCCGCCGCCCGCTCGGCTGCAAAAGCCGCCGTATATTTTTCAAAGTGCGGAGCCTCGCCAACCTCGGCATCATCAGGCATTTTCGTATAATACACATCAACATCGCACGCAAAAAACAATGCCACAAAAGCAATCAAAAATAATTTTTTCACCTGCCGAGAATATCACAAATTTCAAAAAAATAAAAGGTGAGTATTCACCGAAGCTTAAAATAC